>DAOUSX010000016.1 GCA_030627025.1 Dehalococcoidia bacterium | reverse complement strand
TCCTCTTGCGGAGTAAGATCGCCAAGCACATAACTAACTATGGAATCCTCGTCATCCTGAGCAGGACGACCAATGCCTACCCTGATTCGAGGGAAATCTTCGCTCCCCAGAGTGGAAATGATTGACCTCATTCCCTTGTGTCCTCCCGCACTACCCCTCGGACGAATCCGAACTTTGCCCAGGGGCAAGTCAAGGTCGTCATAAATTACCAGAAGATTGCTCAACGGAACATCACATTTCTCCACCAGGCAACCCACCACCCTACCACTAATGTTGACGAATATCTGTGGCTTGGCTAGCAGCAATTTACTGCCAGCTACTTCACCAACACCTATCCTGGCTCGGCACTGCCTCTTATCAAAGCGGATGGAACGATGCCTGGCGAAATAATTCAGGCAGCGAAAGCCAACATTATGCCGATTATGAGCATAAGTCTTGCCCGGATTGCCCAAGCCAACAATGAGTTTCATCGAAACCTGTGCTATATTATAGACCAAAAACTACGCCTTTTATTCTTATGGGAGAAAACATGAAGGAATATAACTATTGCCCGATTTGTGCCACATCTCTGCAAATGGGAATGATTGAAGGAAGAAAGAGGAAATACTGCCCCAAATGCGATTTCGTTGATTACAAGAATCCCCTGCCAGTAGCATTGGCTGTAGCAGTAAAAGATAAAAGGTTTCTACTCATTAAAAGAGGATTACCACCCAGAAAGGGTATGTGGGGCTCCGCTTCAGGTTTTATTGAGATCGGAGAAACGCCAGAGGAAGCTTGCTTAAGGGAACTAAAGGAGGAAACCGGGGTATCTGGAGAAATAGTAAAATTAATCGGGGTAGCCAGAATAGAGGACAAAGAAGTTTACGGAGACATGTTGGTAGTGCCATACCTAGTTAAGGTAAAAGACGAAAAGCTAGCTCCTGGAAGCGAGGTGGAGGATGCTAGATTCTTTGATATAGCGGAACTACCCGGTTATTACAGTTTCTTTCTCAAAGACATCATCGAAGAGATTCAAAATCAGGAAGTATTCTGATTTAGCAGCTTCAAAAACTTTTCTTCGCTAAGTGTCTTTATTCCCAATTTTTCCGCTTTTGCTAACTTTGAACCAGGGTCAGCACCAACCACCAGATAAGATGTCTCTTTAGTCACGTCCGAGCCAGCTTTGCCACCCAGAGCCTTGACCCTCGCCTCTGCCTCCGCACGGGTGAAAGACTCCAGCTTCCCGGTGATGACAAACTCCAAACCAGTTAGAGGTAATCCTTCAGGCTTTGCTTCCGCAACTTTTTCCTTCTCCAGCCTCACTCCAGCTTTCCTTAATTTTTCAATAATATTTTTGTTCCCCTCCTGTCTGAAGAAGGCAACGATGCTATCAGCTATCTTGGGTCCAATGGAAGGAAGGGATAGAAGCTCCTCCCGGCCAGTTTTGGCCAGCTCGTCAATGCTGGAAAACTTATCCGCCAGTAACTCGGCATATTCTTCACCAACATGTAAAATCCCCAGGGCAAAGATGACCCGTGCTAACGGTCTGTCTTTGCTCGCATCAATAGAATTAAGGCAATTGGCGACGCTCTTATCCGCCATTTTTTCCAATCCGAGAAGCTGTTTCGGGGTAAGATAGTACAAGTCAGCCACATCCTTGACCAATCCTTTTTCAAACAAGGCCTGACACAGCTTTTCACCAACACCATCTATATCCATAGCCCCACGGCTGACGAAATGTTTAATCTTCTCCAGAGCCTGGGCGGGGCAGGCAGAGTTGGTGCAGCGATGCATCGCCTCATCCTCGGGCTTTATCACTTCGGCACCGCATACCGGACAAATAGTATGGTCGGGTGGCTGTACTTCACCTCCAATACCCTTTCTCTTTTTGTAGATCTCCCAAGCCTTTTCCCTCATGGAGAACTCTTTTGCGTTTTTAGGCCGCAAGGATTCCACATGCTTGACAATCTCAGGTATAACCTCCCCAGCCCGCTGCACGATAACGGTGTCTCCAATCCTGATATCCTTACGGTGAATATCTTCCTCATTGTGCAAGGCAGTTGAGCTAATAACCACGCCACCGACATGAACTGGCTCTAAAATGGCATAAGGATTCAGACTCCCGGTTCTCCCCACATTTATGCCGATGTCAATGAGACGCGTGGTGCCTTGAACAGCAGGAAACTTGTAAGCGATCGCCCACCTGGTCTCACGGGCCACCGCGCCCAGCTCACCCTGAAAGGCAATAGAATTGACCTTCACCACCATGCCATCAGCCTCATAAGGCCAGCTTTCTCGACCATCCACCCATTTTTGATGATATTCCTCCGCCTCATCAATAGCTTGGCATAAAGTTATGTCGGGATTTATCTTGAAGCCCAATGACTTAAGCCATTGCATAATCTCCCAATGCGTATCAGGCACTGCTTTCCCTTCCACAGGACCTAATCCGTAAACAAATATATCCAGGGGGCGTTTAGCAGTGATGCTGGAATCAAGCTGCCTCACCGAACCAGCAGCGGCGTTTCTAGGATTGGCAAAAAGGGGAAGCCCTTCCCTAGCTCTCTCTTCATTAAGCCTCTTGAATCCTTCTCTGGGAATATAGACTTCGCCTCTGACTTCAAACCTTGGCGGTGCTTCTTCCCCTGGCACAGAGAGTGGAATACTTCTTATGGTCTTCAAATTCTGAGTGATATTCTCCCCTCGATAGCCATCTCCCCGAGTTGCCCCGGTGACGAGCAGACCATCAATATAGGTTAATGCCACCGCCAGTCCATCAACTTTCGGCTCGCAAACAAGGTCAAAATCGCTGCCACCTAAAAGGTTGCTTGCCCGCCTGTGCCAGGCAGCTAAATCTTCATAAGAAAAAGCATTAGCCAGACTGAGTAACGGTTCAGGATGCTCTACAACGCCAAATTCCTCAACAGGAGGAGCGCCAATCCTTTGAGTGGGCGAATCGGAGGTGATAAGTTCAGGATGCTCAGCCTCAAGCTGGCTGAGCTCCCGCATAAGCTCGTCATATTCTTCATCGCTGATCTCGGGACTATCGAGGACATAATAGCGGTGATTATGATAGTTAATCAGCGAGCGCAGCTTTTCTATCCGCTGCTTCACTTCAACCACACCCCCCATGGCACAACCTGAGAATTACTAAGAAACAAGCCCTATGGCGCGAGCTATTCTTTCCCTTTGGAACCCGGTATCACCAAAAGCAATGCTTGCTGCTTTAGCTCTCCTGTAGTAGAGCCCGGGCTTGAACTCCCTATGCGTGCCATTGGCACCATACAATCTTATCATCAACCTGCTAAGCTCTTTATAATTCTGGTTTACATATGCTTTAGCCATAGCAACTTCTTTGGCACAGGGGAGACCCTCCGATTCCATCCACACTGCCTCATAGACCAGATACTTACTGGTAGTCAGGCTAATGAACATATCAGCCATTATATGTTGAAGTGCCTGGAACTGGGCAAGAGGCTCGTCGTATTGAACTCTATCCTTTAAGTAATCCGTGGTCATAGGAACAATTCCATCCATAGCGCCAAGGGACTCGCTGGCTTTGGCAATGGCTGCCCTCTCCATAACTTTGCTGAGAATAGGCCATCCTTTGTCCAGCTCGCCTAGTATATTTTTCTTGGGTATAGCAACATCTTTAAAGCTTACCTCACACAGCTTCTCCATGCCTATGGTGGGTATCACTTCGCAATGAATTCCAGGAGTCTTGGCATCCACTATGAACAGGGTAACGCCATCTTCAGGTGAAGCTCCTTCCCTGGTTCTGGTAACAACTATCATATAATCAGCATTGATAGCTTGTTCTACAAAGAGCTTTGTGCCATTAATTACAAAGTCATCTCCCTTAGGCACGGCTTTGACCGCGATACCGGAGGCATCATATATGCCGTCAGCTTCAAGCAAAGCCAGGGTAAAAATCAACTCTCCATTAGCTATCTTTGGTAGGAACTCTTTCTTCTGCTCCTCACTTCCAGCATCAAGAATAGGGTAAGCACCTTCAAGCACAGTGCAAAAGAAAGGTCCAGGAGCGATATTTCTTCCCATTTCCTCCAGGACTATCGATAGGTCCTGGAACGTCATTCCCATGCCTTCATATTCCTCAGGAATAACCAAACCCATCCAGCCCAACTCAGCCATTCCCCTCCAAATTTCAGGATCATGCCCCGTATCCGATTCCTCTATTTCCCTTACCTTTGCCTCGGGATATTTCTCCACAAGGAAATCAGCGGTCGATTTCCTCAGCATTGTCTGTTCTTCTGTGAAAGTACTATCCATATTCCCTCCTTATTTTGCTGCTTGAGCTGCAGCTAGAGCTTTCTCTATAGATACCGGCGAAAGTGGCCTGGGCATGTTTAAACCATACCACGCAATGATGTTCTTCTGTATCTCATTGGTCCCCATGGAGATGGTCAGTACAAAAGCCGTCTGATATAAGCTTTCCCAGATACCTCTCTGACGTGCCCACCTGGAAGCACTAACCTGACCATAGGAGCCTAATATATCACTTCCGAGAGCACCCAGACGCTCAAATATGTCCCCGATGAACACCTTCGCTGCTGATGATTCAAATAGCGCCGCCATCTGATTTCTATTTTGCTGATCCGCTATGTAATACGCCACAGTACGAGATGCCTCGATTTCGGTAGCCATCTCAGCAAGTTTATTGCGAATAACTGAATCCTGCGCCAGAGGCTTGCCGCCCACTTTTGTCTCATTGCAATACTCCACTAACGTTTCCAGCATCCGCCGCACCGCTGAAACAGCCAGTACATTAGACCTTTCAAAATTAACCAGGGCCTGACTGACTGTCCACCCTTGATTCTCCTCTCCAATAATCTGGTCCGCAGGGATATGCACATCATCATAGAAGACCTCATTATACATATGCATCCTGTTCAGATATTCAAGAGGCTTTATGGTGATCCCTGGTGTCTTCATGTCCATTAGTAAGAACGAAATGTTACGACGTTTACGACCCTGGGGGTCGGTTCTGAACAAGCCAAAGCCCCAGTCAGCATTGTGAGCATTTGTAGTCCAGGTCTTCTGACCATTTATTACATACTCATCGCCCTTCCTTATAGCAGTAGCGGTAAGAGCTGCCAAATCTGAGCCAGCATTAGGCTCACTATACAGCTCACACCATGTCGTATCGCCATTCCCAATCCCAGGTAGGTATCTATCTTTCACTTCTTTGTTTCCCATAGCGAGAAGCGTAGGGGCAAGCATTTCTATTCCAAAGATATCAACGCCAGGCAGACCGTAATATCCTCTGGCCTCACCAAAGAAGACGCGGTCCATATGACTTCCTACCCCTCCATACTCAGCAGGCCAGCCAAGCCGAAGCCATCCCCGCTTGGCGAATTCCTTACGGCAACGCGTTACGTAAGGCTGGTTCTTAGTCTCAAAGTCAGCTTCTATCCCTTCTATAAAATCCTCGGGCTTTTCCTTAGCTAGTTCCTTGCAACCATCAAGAAATTCCTTCCTCCTCTTCTCCTCTTCCTCCGAAAGTTTAAAGTCCATCTGTAACCCTCCTTCTTGAATTTATTCCTCAAAAGACCTTACCATAGCCTATTTCCCAGGAACCTCTTTATTTCCCTGCCCCAGAAGCCCCAAACCGCCCAATTTTACAACCCCCTGTCCGTCAAGTCAAATGCTAAATTGCAAGCCCATTTAGGGACACCTCACCCTTGTCATTGCGAGGCACACCCTCCCCCCGTCACTGCCGGGAAATCCTAAACTCGAAGCACTAAATCCTAAACAATATCAAAAATCAAAGATAAAGAATCAAAATTACAATTCAAAAAGCAAAAACCTTCCTCATTTTTAAACTTTGCTCTGTCATTTTACATTTTGATTTTTGAGTTTTGCTTTCCTGAGATTGCATCTGCTTGTCCAGCGTTATAGTATTTACCAGCCCGATGACCACAAAAGCTATAGAGTGGCTCGATAACGAGCTGCGTATTTTAGACCAGAGCAAGCTCCCCCATCAGCAAATCTTCATTGACCTGTCCGATTACCAGGATGTCGTTTCCGCTATCAAAACGATGCAAATTCGTGGCGCGCCCGCCATCGGCATCGCTGCTGCTTATGGAATCGCCTTGGGTGCACAGAAGATAGAGGCGGAAAATAGAACCCAGTTCTTTGACGAGTTTGGCAAAATCCTGGAAGCCTTCGCCACCTCGAGACCCACCGCAGCCAACCTCTTTCGCGCCATTGACAGGATGAAAAAGGCTGCCACGGGCAACAATGTCTCTGAGATAAAAAGAACGCTCATCGATGAAGCAAAACAAATTCACCAGGATGAAATAGAGGCAACCACGAAGCTCAGCCAACTGGGAGCCGAGCTCATCAAAGACGGCTTCACCATACTCACCCATTGCAATGCCGGACCTTTAGCCACCGCAGGCTATGGCACTGCCCTCGGGGTAATCAAGGCGGCTAAGGAGCAGGGAAAGAAAATAAGCGTAATCGCCACTGAAACTCGCCCCCTGCTGCAGGGAGCAAGGCTCACCGCCTGGGAATTAAAGCAAGCTGATATCCCGGTAACCTTAATCACCGACTCAATGGCAGGTTATTTTATGAGTCAGGGCAAAATAAATTGCGTTATCGTTGGCGCCGATAGAATCGCCGCCAATGGCGATATCGCTAACAAGATCGGCACCTATACATTGGCGGTGCTGGCTAAAGAAAATAGCATTCCCTTTTATGTCGCTTGCCCCACCAGCACCATCGACCCTTCCCTGTCTTCAGGAGCGGAAATCCCCATTGAGGAACGAAGCCCTGAAGAGGTAACCCATATCCAGGGAATCCCTATTGCCCCGGAGGGCATAAATGCAGCCAACCCCGCCTTCGATATAACCCCCCATAAATACATAACCGCCATCATCACCGAGAAAGGCATAATAAGGGAGCCCTTTGCTTTCGCTTCCCAGTGACACACAAATGTGGGCAAGGCTGGGTACAGACTACAGGAAGATTACAATTTCGTAGGATTAACTGGTGGCCTTGACATGCCTGGCGAAATCCTCAAAGGCCTCCTTTGTAGTGTACTTAAATTTATAATTTAGTTCTTTTTTTAGCTTTTCATTACTGGCAATCCACGGATAACGAACCATATTCAAAGCAGGGCCTGGAAATTCTGACATAAACTTAATACGCAAAAACCACATTAAGCTGGTTAATGGATACACTATGGGTGCCGGTAACTTTAAAGGCCGGTTGCCAAGGATGCGCAGCATTTCTTCAAAAGTCATGGTGCCATCAGCAGCCAAATTGTATGCCCCTTCTTTCTTGTTCGACAGGAGTTGATAGATAATCTCTACAAGATCATCTTCATGTATGAACTGAAATGGTGCAGTATCTCGCGGCAGTGGCACCATCTTCTTTCTAAGATGCCTGGCGAGCGGATTATCCCATCCAGGGCCCACCACGAAAGATGGCCTTATAATGGTCAGGCATACATCGGGGTGGGTTTCCTTAAACTCTTTGTAGATAAACTCCAGCTCCTTTTTGTTTTTGGAGTACGTGAAATCGTCGTTTCCCCTCAAGGGACTATCCTCCGTCAACAAAGATGGGTTATCTTTATGGAACCCGTACGCGGTAGTAGAAGAACAACATAAAAGCTGGCTCACGCCAGCCCTGGTGCATGAATCCAAAAAATTCTTTGTCCCATTGATATTAATGCCCTCCATCAAGGTCTTATTATGTATGGGTGGCAAAATGTAAGCAGTATGGATAGCACAATCTATGCCCCTTTCTGAGAGTATTGGGTGCATATCGTCCCTGACATCATGCTGTATGAATTCCAATTTCTTCGAGGTATATGAAGGTGGCTTTACATCAATTCCGGCAATGCTTCCCACCTCATCCTTTTGGTCAAAGAGCGAGACAAGCTTGGAGCCGAAATAACCTGAGACACCGGTTATAAATATATTCTTCATAAATAAGGCCTCCTATCCTCACTATTATCTGAAGACAGGATATACCTTAATTACGCTCCCTTCCTATCGGGAGCCGACCTCCCCAACCATTCCTCATAGAAAGTGTCTATATCAGGGAGGAAATTGAATACCGGAGGGTAGCCAGGGGACGCCAGCTCTGTATCTAAAAGCGTCAGACAGCCGGGACAGTAATATTCCCTTATTTCCTCCCATTGTGGATCCGAATGCATGTAGGGTGGATATATCTCATCGAGGCTTTCGTTGGTGTCCCTCACCCTTATCCGGCACTTTGTCTTCCAGTTCTCCCGGTAATCGCCGAATTCGTAGCCACAATCACACTTGACTATCCTCTTCCCTTCTTTTGACACAATGTACAAATGTTCATGGAGGGGCAGAAGGATTTTCTCCTTCCAGGGAACGCGTTTTTGCAGGATCTCCATAACCTTTTCGAACCTATCGCTATCCTTTTCCTCAGATAATATTAGCCTCAACTCAGGCCACGGTAATTTACCGTCTATCATCCTTGCGATAGTTTCGACATCATATTTGTCATATTTTTTCATTTATTCCTCCTCTAATTTGAACCTGAAATCCTCAGGCAGATTCCAAAACTCCAGGAACTCCTTCCCCCATCTTCTGGATAATTGGATACTCTCGTTATACATCCGCTTGACAGGCTCAATCAGGTTACCATCCACTATCCTCTTCTTCTCCTTTTGATAAAACTCTTCGAAGGTCATCGACTTATCTTTCCTTTCCCTGCGAAGCTGCTCCCTTCGCTTTTTGGTCTGTTCATAGTCGACCGACCACTCCCTCTTCGTCTTATCATATGCGGCCACAACTCCATAAACATTGTAGACAATGTCCTTTGTGAATATCGCATCCTTAAGGTCTTTCTTCACCAGGTCTACCTCGCGCTCCAGCGGATCGCCATACCCAGGAGCCCCTGATTCCCTCCAATGTACAAGGTCATAATTCTTAAGACCTATGGGTATCATCATTCCTTCAGGTATCCTTGTTATCTTGCCCTTTATGAACCTCTCAAATTCTCCATGGCTTGGATCTGGGTCTCCCAGTGGATATGGCTGCTTATTTTTGACCACCTCAAGCATGTTCGTATTTTCAGCACGAAGAATATAAGAGGTTGCCTGCGGATACCCTCCATGCATGCTGCCACAGCCAGCAAAAGTTGACCCTTCTGCGGCATTAAAGAATGTGACATGACGGGAGTTATGAATCATTGCCACCGTCTCAAAATTTGAGCCTCCCCTGTATTTGCCGTGACCGGCAATGTTCGGCTTCAATTGCCTTGAAAGATATGGGATGCCTCCCTGGATGACCTCCCATGTTTCCACATCTCCCAGGTTTCCCTCTGGATTCCACATCGCATATCCACTATTAAACCCGTCGGTAACAGCACTGGCGGGGTATCCCTGTCCAGCTATCTCAAAGGTTGAAAGAGTCCAATATTGCCCCGCCAGAGGTCCTTTCTCGAAAAATCCACCGCCCTGGATGGCATCTGCAGTGTGAGAATATCCAGGCACAACCTCCTCCCTAAATCCTCTACTGAAGAAACCATAAGAAATGCACCTCATCATGCTGGTATAAGCTGGTATCAGGAGAGCCCAGGGGTTATTGTAAGATAGATAAGGGTCACCTGGATTGCACCAGGTCCCCGGGGGATAGTCCTTATCCACAGCCAGGTAGGCGCCATCATTTACCTTATCGCGATGAATGATGCACTGAGTCAGAAGAACCCACTGCCCCCCTTCCATAGCCCCTATCCCACAGTTGAATGCAAATCGTTTTG
>DAOUSX010000156.1 GCA_030627025.1 Dehalococcoidia bacterium | reverse complement strand
GCTCGCTTATGAAATTCCCCGGCTTCATGACTGTTTATAGTGAAGGAAAAGATGAGAGTGATAAGAAAGAGATACCTACTTCGCTGCCTGAGCTGGGGATTGGTGACAAATTAAGCTATATGGGTGCTTTCCCAGAGCAGCATTTCACCCAGCCACCGGCTCGGTATACTGAAGCAACACTGATAAAGGCATTGGAGCAGGAAGGCATTGGGCGTCCCAGCACCTATGCCCCTATTCTGGCCACCATCCAGGAAAGAGAGTATGTGTACAAGCAAGGTGGACGATTTCACCCTGAAGAGCTAGGAATAGTCGTTAATAATATGTTGTGCCAGCATTTTCCTAAAATCGTGGAAAGCAAATTTACAGCACAGATGGAACAAAACCTTGATGAAATAGCTCGGGGGAAGAAAAACTGGGTAGCCGAGCTACATGCTTTCTACCTTCCCTTTCAGGATACGCTGCAACGTGCGTTAGTCAATATGGACAAAGTCAAGGTACTGAAGGTAACCGAAGAGAAATGCCCCAACTGTGGGCTCCCCATGGTGGTAAGAATCGGGCGATTTGGCAAATTTCTGGCTTGTAGCGGATACCCACAATGTAAAACAACGATGCCGTTCCTGGTCAAGACGGGTGTCCCTTGCCCTCAATGTGACGGTGAATTAGTGCGGAGGATTAGCAAGAAGAGGAAGGCTTTTTACGGGTGCAGCAACTTTCCCAAGTGCGAGTTTACTACAAATACGCTACCAAAAAGGAGCAGCTCATGAAAATTTTAATTATCAATGGTCCAAATCTAAATATGCTGGGTAAACGGGATAAGACAACCTATGGAGAGAAGACCTTAGCCGAAATCGATTCTCTGCTTAAGAAACAGGGAGAAAGGTTAAACGTAGAAATAGTTTCCTTTCAGTCCAATAGCGAAGGGACGCTGGTGGATTTTATTCAACAACAGGCAAACTCAGCCGACGGAATAGTTATTAATCCCGCAGCCCTTACTCATTATGGTCTCTCGTTGCGTGATGCCCTGGTAGATTCTGGACTTCCAATCATCGAAGTTCATTTATCTAACATTTATGCTCGGGAAGAATGGAGAGCCAAATCAGTGATAGCACCCATTGCTAAAGGCCAAATCAGCGGGCTTGGCTGGCGAGGATATATCATCGCTCTGGAAACCTTAGTAGCTGAACTTAAGGGAGAAAGTATTTAATTGTCACCCTGAATGAGAGTGAAGAGTCTCCAGATTCTTCGCTTCGCTCAGAATGACAGCCAAAGATTGATGAACGCTCTCGAAGGGAGAAAGTTAGGAGTAAATCGGCTACAGAAACTCCGTCCTTTAATCGTTCAACAAAACCTCGACGCCCTTTTAGTTTCAAAAATAGAAAACTACCGTTACCTCTCTGGCTTTACTGGTTCCTCAGGATGGCTGCTCATTTCCCGCAACCAGGCCGTCTTGGCTACTGATTTTCGCTACACTGAACAAGCTAAAAAAGAAGCCTCCCAGTTCGACGTCATCCAGATTAAAGGTGATTTGAATGACTGGCTACCCGAGTTAGCATCTGAATTTCGGTGGCGCAGATTGGGGTTTGAAGCGGACTTCGTTCCTTTCGCTATTTATCACCGCCTTGGCAAAATAATAAAAAGTAAGAAATTTAATGTGGAGCTTATCCCAACCACGAATCTGGTAGAGAATCTACGTTCGATAAAGGAAGAAGATGAGCTGAGATTTATCGCTAAGGCCGTGGAACTAACCGATACCGTGTTCGCCCAAATTAAATCGAACATCAAGCCAGGCATCACTGAAAAAGAGGCTGCGTGGGAAACGGAAAAACGCTTACGAGAAAACGGGAGTGACGGGATAGCCTTCGACATCGTTGTAGCCTCAGGTGCAAACTCAGCCCTGCCTCACGCTAAGCCTACCGAAAGGACAATCTGCCCCAATGAACCGGTGCTTATCGACATGGGGGCTAAGTTTCATGGATACTGCAGCGATTTTAGCCGTACCTTATGCTTTGGTAAACCAGATAAGACCTTAACCAAGATCTACGATATCGTGTTGAAAGCACAACTCACTGCCATAGAGGGAATGAAAACCGGGATGAAAGCTAGCGAAGCAGACAAATTAGCCAGGGATGTTATTGAACAGGCCGGTTATGGAAGTGCTTTTGGACATGGTTTGGGACATGGCATTGGATTAGAGGTACATGAATTTCCGGCACTGGGGCCCAGCTCCGACGATTTGCTCACTGATGACATGGTTTTCACCATAGAACCAGGGATTTATATCTCCAACTGGGGAGGGGTTAGAATTGAGGATGTGGTTAGCTTACAAGAAGGCAAAGCCACGGTGCTTACCAGGTCAGAAAAAGCAATGGAGGTAATTACATGATAGACGCTGGAGGATTAAGGAAGGGGATAGCTATAGAGCTAGATGGCAAGATATATCAAATCATTGAATATCGGCACATTAAAATAGGACGCGGCTCAGCTCAAGTCCGACTACGGCTTCGCGATATCCGCAGCGGCAATACCATTGAGCGCTCTTTCCAGGCAAGCGATAAATTTACCCCTGCTTTTCTCGAGCGCCGTCATGCCCAATGCCTTTATAATGAAAGAGATGTCTACTACTTTATGGATAATGAATCCTACGAACAGCTATCATTGACGACAGAACAACTGGGAGAGGCAAAGAATTACTTAAAGGAAGGCCTGGAATTGGAGCTATTAACTTACAAAGGTACACCAATAAGTGTTGAGCTGCCCGCTGCGGTAGAGCTTCGGGTTATCCAAACGGAGCCAGGATTCAAAGGGGATACCGCTACCGGTGGCAGTAAGCCGGCAAAGCTGGAGACAGGCATCAATGTTCAAGTCCCCCTGTTTATCGATACAGGTGAGATTATTAAGGTTGATACCCGCACAGGAGAATATCTAGGGAAGGCAGGCTAGGTGCTAAAGGCCGATTTGCATATTCATACCTGCTATTCTGCGGATTGCGGCACACCTTTAGATAAGATAGTGGCTCGCTGCCTACAGATAGGCATTAATTGTATTGCCATAGCTGACCATAACAGTATCGCTGGTGCGTTAAAGTTGAAAGAGATTGCTCCGTTTAAGGTCATCGTTGCTGAGGAAATTATGACGCCTATCGGTGAGTTGATGGGACTGTTCCTCACCCAGGAGATTCCTCGCGGATTATCCGCCCAGGAAACAATCAAGCGAATTAAGAGCCAGGGCGGGCTGGTTAACATACCTCACCCATTTGGTCATTCATTTCGCGAGAATAAGAAGTTACTATCACAGGAGATTTTATCCCAGGTTGATCTCATTGAGGTGTTCAACTCGCGTATTCCTTTCCCAAATAGCTCTGCTAGAGCCTTGAAATTAGCTTCAGAGTATGGATTACCCACCAGCGCTGGAAGCGATGCTCATACCATCCGTGAGATTGGTAGGGCTTATGTGGAAATGCCCGAATTCAATGGGCCTGAAGATTTTTTAGGCTGCCTAGTCCAGGGTAAAATATTTGGGCAGAAATCAAGCTCCCTGGTTCATCTTGTCAGTGTCTGGTGGAAGATAAGGAAGAGGGTGCCTTCTTGCTGAATATTGGCTGGTTTTC
>DAOUSX010000011.1 GCA_030627025.1 Dehalococcoidia bacterium | reverse complement strand
CTACCCTTTCTATCACCTCGGGGAGCATTATTAAATGGCGAATCAAGGTTAACTCTGGCTCAGTGGAAAGCAGGGACACATCGCCTTGACTGTAATCTATTTGCCGCTGTTGGGCTAAGCGGAGGATGCTGGCAATTCGAGCATGAGCATACTGGACATAATAAACAGGATTATCTGCTGACTGTTTTTTGACTAACTCCAGGTCGAAATCCATCTGGCTTTCAGCGGAGTAGGATAGGAAAGAGAAACGGCAAGCATCTGCTCCTACCTCATCTATTACCTCACGCAGGGTGATGATGTCACCACTGCGCTTGGATACCTTAAGTGTTTCTTTTCCGCGGTGAAGGGTAACCAGTTGACATATTATCACCTTGAGTTGTTCCGGGTCTTGCCCCAAGGCTTTCATTACTGCTTTCATCCGGGGAACATGTCCCTGGTGGTCGGCTCCCCAGATGTCAATCACGGTGTCAAATTTCCGCTCTATGAACTTGTTGTAATGATAAGCGATATCGGAGGCGAAATAAGTGGGTGAGCCATCACTTCGGACTAACACATTGTCTTTATCCTCCCCTAGCAGGCTTGATGCAAACCAAACGGCATTTTCCTTCTTAGTCACGTAGTTTCCACTTTCCAGTAGTGCCATGACTTTGTTGTATTGCTCACCCTTGTAGAGGCTTTTTTCGCTAAACCACTTATCGAACTCAACGTTTAATAGAAGAAGGTCTTCTTTAACGCTGTTTATTATCTTGTTAAGCCCGAGTTCAGTGATTGCCTCGATCGCTTCTTTTTGGGGTACATTGAGAAACTTATCTCCATGTTCTTCGGCGATTTCCTTTGCCAGGTCAATCACATAATTACCATGATAGCCATCGGGGGGCATATCAGCCTCTTTACCAAAGTTCTGCAGATAACGAACATAGAGCGAATGCCCGAATAGCTCTATTTGGTTGCCTGTATCGTTTAAGTAATATTCCCTTTCTACCCGATAGCCAGTGGTAGAGAGGACATCGGCTAAGGTGCTGCCCAGAACAGCGCCACGTCCATGACCCACATGAAGAGGTCCTGTGGGATTGACACTGACAAACTCGATTTGAATGTTTTTACCTTTGCCCAAAGTAAGATTTCCGTATAAGTCGCCGGCAGCCAATATAGTCTCTACCTGTTCGGTGAGCCATTCATTCCGCAAGGTAAAGTTAATGAATCCTGGTGGGGCTATGGTGGTGTGGTCAATTTCGGGGGGCAGCGATATTTTCTCCACTATTTTCTCAGCGACAGCTAAAGGAGGCATCCTGGTTGTCCGAGCTAGCTTTAACGGGAGGCTTGAAGCAAAATCTCCGTGAGAAGGATTTTGGGGATGCTCTATAATTATCTCTGGCAGCGCTCCGGGAGCAAGACTACCTTCCTGTTGAGTTTTAGCTACCGCTTGTTGTAGACAATCGGCTATCTTTTGTTTAACCATTATTAACTCCATTCAATATGCCCTTGCCATATTCTCGTTAGTTTTTCCCCAAGAGGAGAGGTTCTGTCTTTCGCTGCATCCGGATTATTTCGGAAGAAGGTGGTTGCCTCTCGTCGTGCTGTCTCTAAAAGTTGCACGTTTGTTATACTAGCTACTTTAAGCTCGGGCAAGCCACTTTGCTGAGTGCCAAAGAACTCCCCAGGCCCTCGCAGCTTTAAGTCTTCCTCGGCTAGTTTGAAGCCATCTTGAATTTCCTCTAGTAGCTCAAGGCGGTGTTTCCACTCATCTTCGGTTTTCTTTCCTGTTTCGGGGCGGGATTCCACTTCACGGGAAAGCTTATCGGAGATGAGTAAGCAGTAACCTTGCTCTTTATCTCGCCCCACCCTCCCTCTAAATTGGTGAAGCTGGGATAATCCGAAGCGGTCGGCACCTTCTATTAATATGACATTGGCATTGGGCACATCAATGCCAACTTCAACTACTGATGTTGACACTAAGATGTCAAATTCTCCATTGCGAAAACGGCGCATCACCTGCTCTTTGTCAGCAGCGGGCATCCGCCCATGCAGCAGCCCTAGTTTTAAGTCGGGGAAAACTTCCTTGCTTAATCGCTGATATTCAGTGGTCGCCGCTCTTGCTTCTACTACTTCCGATTCTTCGATCAAGGGGTAGATGATAAAAGCCTGTTTTCCTTTATTTATCTGGTGGTAGATGAAGGAATAAGCCTTTTCTCTGCCTTCTGGGTCAAGCCATTTTGCTTCAGCAAGCCTTCGTCCCGGTGGCAGTTCGTCGATAATGGAAAGGTCAAGGTCTCCATAAATAGTCAATGCCATGGTTCTCGGGATGGGGGTAGCGGTCATAACCAGCATGTGTGGATTGAATCCTTTTTGACGCAATGCTGACCGCTGCAGAACGCCGAAGCGATGCTGCTCATCTATCACCGCCAGCCCTAACTTGTTGAATTCCACCTCTTCCTGAATGATAGCATGAGTTCCAATAACAATATCAATCTCGCCTTGCCTGATCTTATTATGCAGATTTTCCTTTTCACTCTCGCTAATGCTGCCAATGAGCAAAGCAACGGTTATCGGTTGCGAGAGAATACCAGCATAGCAGTGAAGATTGTTTCGGGGTGCTGGCAATAGCGAGGAGGATTCTGAGCTAGCTTTGGCTAAATAGTTGCAAATATTATCGAAATGTTGCTCAGCGAGGACTTCGGTGGGGGCCATCAGTGCCCCTTGGTATCCATTATCACAGGCAATTAGTAATGCCAGGGTAGCAATTATAGTTTTGCCACTGCCTACTTCTCCTTGGAGAAGTCGCGACATAGCTTTTGGCTGTTCTAGGTCAAGCAAGACCTCGTTGAGCACTCGTTGTTGGGCGCGAGTCAAAGTAAACGGTAAATAACTTAGGAATCTTTGGAGCAGCTCTCGATTGATATTGAAAGCGTTGCCCGGCTGACCCTCCTGCCAATTTTGCTTTCTCGCCAGCAAACCCAATTGAAGTAGAAACAATTCATCGAAGGCTAAACGTTTTCTTGCTTCCTCCGCTATTCGGTGATTGTCAGGGTAATGAGCCTGGATAATTGCTTGTGGCAAATCTAGAAGTTGGTATCGTTTCTTTATTTCTGAGGGCAGGAACTCAACGAGCTGCCATGCCCAGCTATCTACAGCCTCCTTCGTCCATTTCCTTACCCGGCGGGTGTATAAACCGGAAGTTAACGGGTAAATGGGAACCAATCGAGCGGTATGTATTAGTTCCCTGGTTTGGATGAGTTCCCATTCTGGAGACTCAAAAACCCTTCGTCCTTTAAATGAGCTAATTATTCCGCTAATTGCTATCCTGGCATTGGTACGAAAATTCTTTGCCAGATATGGTTGATTAAACCACACTATTCGGATATTACCCGTCTCATCGCCGACAATTGCCTCTGTGCCCTGTCGACTACCTAAGGTGACCACTTTTGATTGCCATATTGTAGCTATGATGGTTTGCTCTTTACCCTCCTCGAGTTCAGCAATGGGTTTTCTCTGGCTATAATCGATGTAACGGCGAGGAAGGAAGTAAAGCAAATCATATATGGTTCTCACACCGAGCTTGGCAAACCTGGTGGCCGTGTTAGTTGTGATACCTCTGATTGAGGTTATTGATGAATCTAGTCCGTAAGATACCCTTTCCATTTGACGTGTCTTATCGACTGCGGGGAGTGTATCCGCTGCCAGTGTGCTTGACTTCTTTCTCTCCCTTCCTTGTTCTACCTCGTCTATCCATTCCAGGATAGTTGCTATCCACTGTTTGCGTTTCTTTACATCCCAGGAACTGTAGTTGGATTTAGCCAACCCCAAGTTATTAAAGCTCGTTAAGAGTTCCCGGTCGTTTACGTCCTGTATGATTTTGCCTTCTTGCTTTCGGAGGAACTTGTCCAATCCTCCAATTACCGCTTTATTGGAATATCCCTTCTTACATTCTAATTCCAGGACTCTTCGGAGTGAATTGATACTTGTCTCTTTGGGAAGCTGTCCCAAACTCTATTCTCCTTCCAGGACAGAGACACTTAAGACGTGGGGACCAACATGTGTGCCCACTACCGGGCTTACCTTGGAGCGATAGAAATGCTCATCAGGCACTAATCCTTGGAGGCGCTGAGCCAATTTTCCTAGCTCGTTGGTGGTAGCACCATCTTCGATGACCAGAGCATCTATTTTTTTAAAGTTTTTGACGAAATTCACCAGGAAGTCTACAGCACGTGCTCGACTACGCACTCGCGTGATGGGGAAAGCCTCTCCTTTCTTTATTCCCAGAATAGGATTAACTTTGAGTAAATCACCTAGGAAAGCTTGTGCTTTACCAATGCGCCCTCCCTTTCTTAGATATTCTAGAGTGTCGAAGGTCATCAGCACATGCGTCCTGGGAATTGCATTTGTTACCCAAGTAGCAATTTCCTCTAACGTGGCTTCAGCTGTAGCCATGAGAGCTGCTGAAACGGCTAGAATTAGCTGCCCCCCTATTCCTACCTGAGAATCAACAACTTCAATATTGCATTTTGATTTAAGGACCTCTTTGCTTCTTGAGACGACGTCATAAACAGGGCTAAATTTCCGTGAAAGCGTGATGACCAATATTTCTTTTGTTTCCTTAGCTAATTTGTTTAGTGTATCGGTAAACACCGCGGGGCTCGGGATTGAAGTAGTAGGGAGAATCTTGCTTCTTGTTAGCTTTTGATAGAAGCCTTCTGTGTTCAGGTCAATATTATCGCGGTAAACTTTCTCCCCAAAGTGCACATTTAGGGGGATCACAGTGAGCCCAAATTGCTCGGCCATCTTCGGAGTAATATCGGAGCAGCTATCAGTTACAATTCTAACCATGACATAAGTTGAGAATTCTTATTCCAGCGAAATTATATAGTTGTAGTAGGGTTGGTCACCTTGAATCGTTTCAACTTCAACTGAAAATTCGTTTTGGATTTCATCAGCTATTTTCTGGGCTTCAGCGGGTTTAGTTTCAGCACCGTAGTAAATACTCACCAATTCAGCATTTTTGACCTCTGCTTTCTCAAGAGCATTGGTAACGACGTCTTTAACTTTTTTGCCATTGGCTATCAACTCTTTGTCATCTAAAACAGCAATAAATTCCCCTTTCTTTATGTTCATACCATTGATTTGACTTTTGCGAACCGATTTGGTGATTTCTATGGATTTCACCCTGTTCAATGCTTCTTCCATGGCAGAAACATTGTCCTCCAGGCCCATATCATAGTTGAAGGAGAGGAGAGCACTAATGCCTTGAGGTATGGTTTTCGTGGGTACTACCTTAACATTCTTTGAGGTCAAGGATTGAACCTGGGAGGCAGCAACGACAATGTTTTTATTATTGGGCAGCAATATAACCTTATTTGAGGGCGCTGAATCCACTGCCTCAACTAGCTCACGGACGCTTGGATTCATAGTTTGACCGCCGGGGACAATAATGGTGGTTCCCAGGCTTCTGAATAGTTTGAAAAGGCCTTCACCTGAGGCAATTGCTACTATAGCGGTATCGACAGCGGGCAAATTCTTTCTTTGCATTTTAATGAATGCAGCGTATTGGTCGTCCATGTTATCAATTTTTATCTTGTGCAATACGCCTTGCTTTGTGGCGTAATCTATAATTTCGCCCGGTTTGAAGCTATGGATGTGAACCCTGAGCTTGGAGCCATTACCGGTGATTACTAGAGACTGTCCCTTCTTTTTCAAGTTTTCCCTGATTTTTTTCAAGTTGAGGTCTTGCCCTTCTAATAGGAAATTCATGCAATAACCGTAAGGCACCTCCACCTCAGCGGGCATTTGAGTTATCCCTGGGGCTAATGGCGAGCTCGTAGGAATCAGACGTGGCTTGCCGTGTTTTAAAGTGTCGTTTTCCCCCCTGAGGTAGTATAGTGCGCCCTCCAGGAGAACATACAAACCTTGCCCACCGGCATCCACTACTCCTGCTTCGTATAATACAGGCAATAAGTTAGGCGTGTTAGCTACTGATTCTTTAGCTGCCTCCACAGCGATAGTCAACGTTTTGATTACATTTTTAGAATTGCTTTTTGCAGCAGCGTCAGCGGCATGTGCTGAATCACGGAGCACTGTTAACATGGTGCCTTCCACTGGATTGACAAGTCCTTCGTAGGCAGCTTGCGATGCCTCCAATAGTGCTTTTGCTAAAGATTCGCTGGTAAGGGACTTGTTGCCATTCAATCCTTTGACAAAGCCTTTCCAGAATTGGGACAATATCACACCTGAATTGCCACGAGCCCCCATCAGAGCGCCATGGGCAATAGTTTGGGCTACTGATGAAGCATTGCCATCTTGGCTTCGATGTGCCTCTTCCATGGCAGAATGCATGGTGAGCAACATATTACTCCCAGTATCCCCGTCGGGAATAGGGAAGACATTTATAGCGTTAATTTCGGGCACACATTTTTCCAACCAGGCGGTTCCTGCGTTGAACATTTCTTTTAACCGTTGTCCCGTGACTGAATCAGCCTCCATCCCTCTCCCTTTGCTTTGCTCATGCCTATTCATAACGCACCTCGTCTGCCATATCGCAATGCGATGTATTATAGGTGTTTGAAAAACTTTGTCAAGACTTTCATCCTATGATAGTATTTGTGGCACAGGATGGAATGGAAGGATTGTGGAGTTGTCTTATGAAGTGTGACATTTGTGGTAAGCAAGCTCACTATGGTCACAGTGTGAGCCATTCTAAACAGCATACCCAGCGACGCTGGCTGCACAATGTTCATCGCAGTACCATTATAATAAATGGCAAAAAGAAAAAAGTAAATATCTGCACCCGGTGCTTGCGCACCCAGTATAAGGAAGCACGCTAACTTACCGCCTTTCTAAATATTTGCATTGTTTGGCTTATTCCCTCCTTGGCGTTAAATATACTGCTTCCGATCGCTAGGACATTGGCCCCAGCTTTGACTATGCCAGGTGCGTTGTCAATGGTGATGCCGCCGTCAACCTCGAGTTCAATGTTGAGTTTTTTGTTATCAAGCATTTTGCGTAACCTCGATATTTTATCCAGCGATGATGGGATGAAACTCTGTCCTCCATAGCCAGGTTCAACGCTCATAATCAGAATTAAATCAACATAAGGGAGAATTTCTTCTACATAAGTTAGTGGGGTAGCGGGATTCAATGCTATCCCTGCTTTGACATTTAATTCCTTTATTGAGTGAATCAACCGGTGAAGGGATGAGCAAGCCTCAACGTGAACGGTGATTATATCAGCGCCGGAGTCAGCAAACTGGGAGACATACTGTTCGGGGTGTTGTATCATCAAATGGACATCTAGAGGCAAGTTAGTCCGAGGGCGGAGGGAAGCTACTATTGGAATACCAATGGAGATGTTGGGCACGAAATGGCCGTCCATAACATCGATATGGATATAATCAGCGCCTGCCCTAGTAGCCTCGGCAACTTGTTCCCCAAGACGGACGAAATCAGCAGAAAGAATTGACGGCGCTAATTTGACTTTGCCTTTCATGTTCTAGAGACTTTATAAATGGGTTACCCAGCTTAGATCCCTTAAGAATTCCTCCCTTGCATCATCTTTAAGGAAAATTTCAGTTAAATTAAATTCTTTCCTAACTAAGCGATCGTTGGCCATAGCATCCATAACAGCAGCGGTAAGCATAGGAGAACTGGCAAGGTAAAAAGTTATAGCAGCTTTGTTTTCGGTTAAAGCTTTATCAAAGGACTTCTTCGCTGCGCCATATCTTTCCAGTGCTCCTGCTGGATCTACACCTGCTTTTACTTCTATCGCTCCCTCTAATACATCTTGAGAGTTCCGAATAGATATATCTGGTTCACTTCCAAAAAGAACTTTATATTCATTTATAAGCTTAAAACCTCTAACATCGTCAATCGAAGCAGGAACTTTGGCAGGAGAGGCAATAGTACCATCTTTAAGGATAAGCTCTGAGATTTGAGCTCTATCCAGGAAATGTCTTAGTATGAGAGCATCAATACGTCGGCTTCCTTCGTTTCCTATCTCGTTGCGCCAGGAACCGTTAATCTGCGTTCCTAAGTTTGCTTGAGCCGCTAACCGTATCTCTTCGAGGGAGAAATTCGGATCGCTGTCTATAATCGAGCAAATAAGGCTATTAATCACTTTCGAAATTTGTAAAGCTTTAGCTTTGGATAAACTTTGCCTTTTCCCTTCCTCGATACTCTTAGGGCTAAAGGCAAGCCTTCCTAGCCCTTTTTGAGGTAATAAAGCCAAAGAGCGGTAGTATCCTACTAAAATTGGGGCGTCCATGATGAGCTGAGGACAACAGAAAATCAAAGAGGGAGGGATTCTGTTCTTCTGAATATACTTCCAACTTGACTTAGAAATACCCAATTCCTGAATATCGCTCCAATCATATTTTGAGGGCTCAATTCTTTCTACAAGCTCACATAGAGATTGAAATATTTTGCGAGCACGGTAGAAGAAAAAAGATCTCAAGCTATATTGGGTCTGAGCTATTTCTTTAGGAGAAGTCATCGCTTCCTCTAGGAATTTCCTTCTGCCAGAAGACTATACTTTCCCGTACTGGAACTCTTCCATAGCGCCCCATTTGCTGAGAGCTATTTCCTTTATACCTCGGCACCCTTACTTCAAGAGTCTTTAGCTTATGCTTTGCCGCCATCTCACAAAGGATTAGATCAACAGGGATCAACTCTCCTTCAAATCGGACGTTATCCACCACTAAAGCAACTAATCCTCCGGGCTTAAGCATCTTTGCCATCTCCCGAGTTGCTAGATTCATGTCCTCAAAGTAGCCTTCGATCATTATAGGAATACGAGGGTTATTAAGCTGTTTTAATTCAAGGCAATTTAACACTTCTTCCAGAGCAGGGACTTTTACTGAATTGGTGGGAGTGGGCGATGACTCAATATGAGAGCGAAGCAGGCTATGACGGATATTTTTGAGGTCTTCAAAGTCTTTAACCCACGGCTCTCCTTGCTCATTGTAGAGTAAACACAATTCTAAAGCGTAAGTCCTAGAATAGTCATACCTATTTAGGTAAGGAGGAGAAGTAATGATTCCTGATACCTTGCCTTTATATCTCAGAGCTTGAATAGGAAGCCTGCGAGCATCTCCTAAGAAAATCTGAGTTTTAGGCCCCTGTTTCGTTCCATCGAGCTTGCTTAAATCAGCAAGCATCTCGTCTACTTTATTTTCAAAAACTATGCCAACTGACTGCGGCGGTCTTTCTACTAGCCTGAGGAACTGTCCATCTTTAGAAGTATAGCTCGCTTCCTCCACGCTTGCTAAGAGACCTAGCATTAGGAAATCACGAACTGCGGGCTCTTGAATAGCCGATATTTGCTCTCGATAAAAAAGAAGCTTCTCTTGGGTTTCTTGGGGGAGAGCAAGATCAATGATTCGAATTTTCGGAAAGGATTTACCTGTAGGAGAGAAAGGCTTGTTTCGGAGTTCATCAGCAGTTCTCCTCAATTCATCCAAATCATATTCGGCATGTAGCTTCACTTTACTAGCAAAGACGGCTATAGGTAAGATGTCTAGTCCGATAGCTGAGTATCCCAATTGCTGACAAGTAAGCACAGTAGTCCCACAACCAGCAAATGGGTCAAAAATTAAAGAATCGGGTGGAAGATTCCATTCATTAGTTAATATTTCCTCAACAAGCCGCCCAGAGAAAGCTTCCTTAAACCTAAACCACCTAAAAATAGGCTCAGCCTTATTCAGCCTGAAGCCAAGGAAGCCTCTGAAATCGGGTCTTTCCTTTATTAAGCAGGAATATTTCTCCTCAAGTTGCCCTCTTTCTATGGTGGGGAACAAATTTAGCTGCTTTATGTTTGCTTTCATTTTTGAGTCTCTGCTATTTTGTATCCTTCTAAACACCCCACTGCATGGGGATTTCATATTCATGATCCTATCTTAAAGCCTAGCTCGTAACCAAAATATTTGTTGAGGGCGCGCTGTACCTCCCCTCGTCTCACATAGTTTAAGATACCCTTAATGTCATCTGCATCCAGCACTTTAACACCGTCTCTTTCCTTATTGCTTAGCTCTGGTGCTGCGGAGAAAACAAAGGGCTTTATCAGAAGCTGTGTATCCTTAAAGAGCTTGTCTTGTAGTACCCTTCGCACATTCTTGAGGGTATCAATATCATTGTTGTTAGGGCTGCCAATTGTGCACCCTATTAGGAGCAACAGGTTTTCGCTTTCGCGATGGGAGGCCAATATATCTACACCGAAGCGTCTCACCCTGTCTTCTTTTAATGATTCATGGTTAGTTAAGCCGAGCCATACAATACTAAACCCGCAAAGGCCCAAAAGCCATGCTACTGCGAGCTCAAATGTATCTGCAGCGTCTTTGCTACCCTTCTTGTATGGCCAAGCAGCTTCAACAGGCTTGGTTAAATATTGCTCAAGCTCGTCTTCAGTGAGGAACTGGCGGCAAGCTGCCACTAATGGAGCCTTCTCAGGTCTCTTTGACTCTAGAAGCCGGCTTATCTGCGTAGATGACTTCTCGATATCTAGGGCGGTGGGCTCCGTCTGTATTAGACTTACAGCCAAATAGTCGGCAGGCGTTGCATTGGGCAACTCAAGTTGTTTTGTCCAGAGTCTCATATATTCACCTGACTCCTCAGATTCTTCTAAATCTATTGTGGAGCGAGCTTTGCCTATAAGGGGACCATGTTGCCGATCACCTCTCTGCACGATGGCACTAACGGCTAAAGCTTTAATATCTTTATGGAATTTAACTTCTATCTTGCAGCTTTGCTCCCCAAAGTCGACGTTTCGAATAGCAGCGTAGAAGGGAGCAGCTACAATTAAATCGAGTTCTCTATCACGCGAGAAATCTACCTCAAGCAGTTCACGTATCAGCGTGTACAGGTCAAGGAGAGTTTGAGATTTGACTTCGCTCTGCAGTTGCTCCTCTTTATCTTTGAGCAAATGGGAATGCTCACCCGCAAAGGCTTCAAAGAATGGGTATGGTTCAGCCTCTCTCTTAGCATATCCATACTTCTCAAATCTACCCTCAAGTGAGAGCAGATCAATGCTCCGCCCAAATTGCAGATCGTCGACATGGTCATCGAACAAAGACCATAGCCCCTGATTAAGGCGTGTCTCTAGCATATCTAAGGTTGCAATCGGCCATGCTTGCATATCTATTCTGAAATTGCTCGTCTTAACTTTGCCCCATCTGGTCTCAAGCGTTTCCTGCTGCTTCTTAAGCTCTTCAGGCTCTCTGTATGAAAAACGCACGACCGTCAAAGCGTTTTGCCAAGTATCGCCAGCTTTCGCAGCAGCAATTCTTAAGTCTATGCTCTTATAGACTCCCTCGATTCGTTCTAGGAAGTCTTGAAGCGACATTCTGACTGACATTGTTGCCTTTCTCTAAAACAACCTCCCTTTTGCGCCATGCCTAAAATTATAAGTCCCGGCGAGTATCTCTTCTAGTGGGAAGCTTTACTTCAGCATAAATCGCTCTCATATTATATTAGATTCCCTCGCTTTTTCCAGTGCTACTTCTACTTGATTTGCAGCGGTTCCACCGACGATATTTCGGGAAGCTATAGAGGATTCCAAAGTAATATTATACACATCTTTATCAAATAGGGGGCTGAAATCGCGATATTCGCTTAAGCTAAGCTCACGGAAGCTTTTTCGGTTAGCAACAGCATATTCGCCTAATTTACTCACTGTATTGTGAGCCTGGCGAAATGGTATTCCCTTTTTTACCAGGTAGTCCGCCAAATCGGTAGCCAGAATATAGTCTTCGTTTATTGCATTACTAATACGCTGTGGATTGGCCTTCAGCGTCTTAATCATTTCAGCAAATACTTCTAAGGTGGAATGCAAGGTATCCAGGGTATCAAAAAGTCCCTGTTTATCCTCTTGCATATCTCGGTTATAAGCCAAAGGCAGAGCTTT
>DAOUSX010000031.1 GCA_030627025.1 Dehalococcoidia bacterium | reverse complement strand
CATAAACAACCCAGCGGATTGACTCCAGCCTCTTTATAAAGCTTCATCATCTCCTGCTGAAGTTTTTGCTGATTCTTACCATGTTTTTTCTGTAATTCCTGGATTTTGGGCTGCATGCCTTGTAAAGCCTTGGTGGATTTGAGTTGCTTCATAGTAAGCGGCACGAGTATCAAACGAACTATGATGGTGAGCGCAATGATAGCCAGTCCAAAACTGCCATCTAAAACACTGGTCAGCGCAATCAACCCATTAAGCATCGGGTTGAGAATAATCAGATTCCACAGCTCAGCCATGACTACAAAACCTCTATTCGGTAACCAGAGGAAATTCCCAAATCACCTCTCCCTGTTTAATATCCAGCGCATATAGACAGTTATCCTGCCCACGAACATAAACCACATCACCTGAAGCACAAAGCGATGCTCGGACAGAAGTACCAATGGATAACTGATTTACTATCCTGTTATCACCTGTAGCCTCAGTCCTGAGAACATATACGTCTCCTGAGTCACAAGCTATTACCAGCAAATCATCCACCAGAAGTGGTGAGACGACTATAGGACTTCCCACATCAAAAGACCACAATTCTGTGCCATTGCCAGCATCAATAGCATAAATCTTACCATCAAAACATCCAGCGTAAATAATATTGTTGCTAACTAAAACAGTAGCCCAAAAGCAGTTGTCTCCAGCGAATTTCCACAATGTTTCATTGCTTTCTACTTTCACAGCATGGAGGTTGCGGTCGAAGGAACCTACAAATATCACTCCGTTAGATACTACTGGAGAGGAAACAAATCCTATTTTTGACTCTGAGGCAAAACTCCAGGTTATACTGCCATCGTCAGCCGATAAGGCGTAAAGATGCCCATCAAGGCTACTTATATAAACCTTGTCTTCCTCAATATAGGGAGTGGACCACAATTTGTTAGCGAGGACATCCGATTCCCATTTTTGATCACCAAAATCTTTATCTAAGGAATACACCTTGCCATTTGAACTTGTTACATATATAGCATCGTCACTCACCACCGGACTGCCTACAACGCTTCCTATCACCTCGTTTGTCTTGGGATAGAACCATTCTTTGTCTCTAGTCTGTGGGAAATTCAGATTCTGACTTCGGGCTAACGTGCTTAGCGCATAGACTTTGCCCGTATAGTCACCAATAAACACTGAATCTCCATCCACAGCGGGTGTGCCATATATGGCAACAGGAGTGGATACTGGACCGCACGACAATCCCCCGGGGGAAGTAGTAGTAATAGCGTAAACCCACTCCCCATCCGCCGGGAAGTGAAGTTGCTGACTCCGAGCAGAGGGATTCACCGCCATGATTTTGCCATCCATTGAACCTAAATAAAGAATCCCGTCACCACGCGTAATTCCCGAGAACCCGGTTGGTGCTGCAGCACAACCAAATGCAAATAAGCTAAAAAGGCAAAAAAGGACGAGAAAATTTGTTAGATTAGTTTTCACTTCAATGCCTCACAGCATGGCGGTCAAGGCACAGGGTCATATCCCCCTCTAGAGAAAGGATTGCACCGAGCCAATCGTTTAGTTGCCAACCAGCTACCTTTAACAAATCCATACCTTTCAATCGCTTCATGAGCATAGTGCGAGCAAGTTGGTTGATAACGGCAGGAATGCGGAGGAACTTCCGATATCGTCGTTTGATATAGTTCAATCAAATCGAGGATTAACCGTTTTGTCATCGTCCATCAGCAACTGCGCCTGCCCCAGTAATCTAGCTACCGAATTTTTCAATTCATGATAATCAGCACCCGCTGCTTCGGGTTGGACAATAAATACTATATCCCATCCCGACTTTATCACTTGTAGCCGCATTATCTCCCTTAATAAACGCTTCAACCGATTGCGTATTACCGCGTTGCCCACCTTTTTACTCACCGAAAGACCATACCTGGTCGAACCTAAGCCCGTGGGCAAAGTTCTCACCACTATTAGATCTCCCTTCCATACTTTGCCTCTTTGGTAAACCGAAAAGTAATCTGCCTTCTTCGTTAGAGTCAAGGGTCGTCTCATACAATTAAACTGGGGTCAGCTTCCACCGCCCTTTAAGCCGCCTTCGCTTAAGCACTCTCCGGCCACCTCGAGTAGCCACTCTGGCACGAAAGCCGAGCTTTCTCTTCCTGGAAAGCCTCTTTGGCTGATAAGTTCGCTTAGGCATTTAACTCCTGCGATGTCTTGATGCAGGCAAGCCTACACCGCCTGTCTTCCAGATATGAACCGCGGCATAAGGCAACAAAGCCAAAAAACGAGCCCTCTTTATAGCTCGTGCTAGAGCCCGCTGATGCTTAGCACAAGCCCTAGTTGTGTGCCGTGACCCAATGCTTCCATGACTAGTGAGATACTGAGATAAGGTAGCCACATCTTTATAGTCTATGATTGCCTTTCCAGTGCAGAAAGGACAAATTGCAGGCTTACGGGTTAAGCTTCTTGTCCGCCCTGTTGCACTCCAATTAGCCAATCCTCTGCTCCTTCGCATTACTCAAAAGGCAGGCCTTCAGGTCCAATCTCACCTTCCTCAGGAACGCCCTCTTCAGGAAGGGGAGCTACAGCTCCTGGCTTACCAAGGAAAAGCACTTGATTTGCAGTTACTTCAAGGCTGGTACGCGCCTGCCCGTCTTGTCCTTCCCAGTTGCGAGCATGCAATCTTCCCTCAACATAAACCTGTTTCCCTTTAGTCACATATTGATTACAAACCTCCGCTTGCTTGCCCCAAACGCTAATTCTAAACCAATCTGTTTCTTCCTTGGTCTCGCCGCTAGAAGTAGTGTAACGACGATTAGTAGCCATACGAAAAGAGGTAACCGCTCTACCATTTGGTGTATAGCGCATTTCAGGATCACTGCCTACATTGCCGATAAGTGTTACTTTAGCTAAACTCGCCATCTTTCAACCCTCCCTTGTTACTATAAGATGCCGCAGAATTTCCTCCGAAGCCCGTAGTTCACCACCAAGTTTCTTCGTCAAATCGGGCTCCAGCTTAAATCGGGTCAAAACATAATTAGCTTCCATGAACTTCTTTACAGGATAAGCTAACTTCCGTATTCCCCATTGCTCAGTTGATTCCACCATCCCACCTTCGTCAGTAATAAACTTGCCCACCCGGTCAATAATCTCAGGCAATCTTTCCTCTTCAACTTCGGGGCTTATTATAGTTACTAACTCATAATCAGTCATCTCTAACTCTAGTATTTCAATCCGTATAGTATATCATACTAGTACCCACAACTTAATCGTTCAATCAACGACGAAGGTAAATCATTTTCCAGCATTTTTTGCTGAGTAGCAGTTATATCATAGTTAACCCGATAATGATACACCATTTGAGCCTCGCTATCATACATGGCATAGCTAGCTCTGGGGTCACCATCACGGGGTTGTCCCACCCCACCAGGATTGATAATCAAGCGCTTGCTTTCAAAGCTTAACCTTATTTCACTGGGAATTGTAGCCACAGAGTAACGTTTTAAACTATCCTGCTGGAAAACTATCGGCCTATGAGAATGACCTACAAGGCAAAATTTGGTGTCAAACCGGTTAAAGTTATCCTCAACATCCTTCATTGATAGCCACCCTGGCTCAAGGTATTCCCAGATTGGATAGCGAGGACTGCCATGAACCAGGGTAAAATCCCCCCTGCTTATCTTCTGAGGAAGATCTTGCAGATAATTCACATCCCCGGCAGCCAGTTGCTGCCTCGTCCAAAGGATGGCTTGAGCTGCATGGGGATTAAAATCGGAGATATCAACTTTACCAATAGCTGCCCAGTCATGATTGCCGGCAACACAAATATGCTTGTATTGACATAGGAGCTCAATGCAGGCATGCGGCTCAGGTCCATAGCCCACTACATCACCCAAGCACCAAATCTCATCAGTGCCGCCTTTACTTTCTATATCTCGAAGCACAGCTTGAAAAGCAACTAGATTGCTATGGATGTCGGCAAGGATAGCATACCTCACAGCAATAACTCCTTAATTCACCATCGCGAGCCAGAGGCGAAACAACCTCACAACCTTTCTGCGCGATTGCGGTGCTTACACGCCCCAATGACTATAGCATCACAGCCTGGTTTTTGAAATGTTATAATTCACGTGATGAAGCTATCCGAGTTGGGAGAATTTGGCTTAATTGATGTTATACAGGGCATCGCTGAAAAATCCCGGAATCCTCGATATGATTCCTGGCGGCAACTTTTAGTCGGCATTGGCGATGATGCCGCTGCCTGGCAGAGCGGTGATTATGTTGAGTTGGCCACCACAGACACCCTGGTTCAAGGAGTACACTTTGACCTGAACGTTATTAGCTGGAGAGAATTAGGCTGGAAAGCCATGGCAGTGAACTTGAGCGATATTGCCGCCATGGGTGGTATTCCGGAATACGCCTTAATCTCTCTAGCCTTGCCCGAGAACCTTGAGGTGGAAAGTGTCACTGATTTTTGTCACGGCTTGGCAGAGCTTGCTAACCAGTTTGAGGTAGCCATAATAGGAGGCAATCTAGCTTCCTCTCCTGATGCAGTTATCACCATCACCATTATAGGTTTCTCTAAAGGTAATCGGATACTCAAACGGTCAACGGCTGTACCTGGAGAACAAATAGCAGTTACCGGCTTTTTAGGTCTGTCGTCAGCGGGACTAAAAATGCTCCAGAAGAAAACGACACTTGACAATGAAACCACCAACATTTTAAGACAAGCGCATCTTCGACCTACGCCAAGAATAAAAGAGGGACAGCTCTTGCTACAGCGGGGAGTCAATACTGCCATAGACATAAGCGATGGGCTCATTGCTGACCTTGACCACATATGCCAGGCTAGCAAAGTTAGCGCCCAGATAAAGATAGATAGGGTACCTGTGCACCCTTTGGTTAAAGCCAATTTCCCGGGCTACCAGGAACTGGCTCTAGGCGGAGGCGAGGACTATGAACTGTTGTTCACCACCGATAAAGTTACTATGGAGAAGGTTAAGCGTGTTTTAGATTGTCCGGTAAGCGTAATTGGCAAGATAACCGAGAAAACTCTGCCCACACGGGTGACTCTGATAGATAGCATGGGGAATGCCGTCACTCCCAGAAAGGCAGGTTGGGAACATTTCAAAAATGAAGCCCTTAAGAGTAAGGTCGCGTAGCCCAGAGGAAACTCAGCTTCTAGGAAGCCACCTTGGCGAATTAGCCCAACAAGGCGATATCTTCCTCCTCATCGGTGAGCTGGGAACTGGCAAGACCTGCCTCGTTCAGGGCATTGGTAAAGGTCTGGGCATCAAGGAATATCCCTTCAGTCCCTCCTTTGTAATAATGAGGGAATATCAAGGCACCCTCCCCCTATACCATATTGACTTTTACCGCCTTACCCACATCGCGGAAATCAACGACCTGGGGCTTGAGGAATATCTCTACGGCCGTGGAGTTTGTGTGGTAGAATGGGCAGAGAAAGGAACTTCAGCATTACCCGAGAAAAATTTAGTTATATCGCTAAATTACGTTCCCGATTCCGAGACAGAACGCTCCATTTATCTCGAACCTAAGGGTGAACGATACCTAGAATTGATGGAAAAACTCAGGTCAAGATTGAACCAGGAGAAATCATGGAACTGGCTATAGATACTTCTTCCAATATTGCCAGCATTGCTTTGTCCCATAAAGGAGAACTTCTATCTGAGCTAACCTGGCAATCAACTTATAACCACACCGTAGAATTGATGCCCAATCTAGCTTATCTGCTCAAACAGGCTAAATTACAACCAAGCTCTATTGAAGCAATTATCGTGGCTAAAGGTCCGGGAAGCTTCAATGGCTTGAGAGTAGGAATAAGCGTTGCAAAAGGAATGGCTCTCTCCTTGAACATCCCTCTGCTTGGCATAAGCACATTAGAGGTCGAAGCTTATCCATTCAATTACAGTAAACTCCCGATACGCCCTATCCTTAAAGCAAGCCGACAGGAAATTGCCACTGCTCTTTACCAGCAAGAAGATGACCATTGGCGTCGGTTGGAAGAAGAACACTTAACCACACTCCGGACTTTATGCGACCAGAGCAACCAAGAAACACTCTTTTGCGGCGAAATCTCCAGTGACATGGCAAACGAAATTCACCAAACTCTGGGCGAATTAGCTATAATACCACAAAGCATCGCCAGGTTACCTCGAGCTGGTTACCTTGCGGCTCTGGGCTGGCAAAGGCTTAGTCGGGGAGAACGAGATGACCTTGCAACGCTTCAGCCAATGTATCTTCGACCTCCCCAGATAACAAAGCCCAAAGAAAGGAGGAAAAATAGTGCGAAAACGAAGCCTTAAAGAAGTAGAATACACGGGAGGATTCTGCTTCGCTTGCGGTCAAAATAACCCTATCGGGTTAAAGCTAGAATTTGTTTATGATGGTGAGAAAGTTAAAAGCGAATTCACTCCACAGCAGTTTCACGAAGGATGGACGGGCTTCGTCCACGGTGGCATTCTTTACACTATTCTCGATGAGGCAAATGTTTACGCTATACTCTGCCATGGGCTTGATTGTGTTACTGGGACGAGCGAGGTGAAATTTAGACATCCTGCACCAGTTGGTGAGCCAATCCAAATCTCTGCTCAAGTTACCCGAAAAACACATAGAGTAGCCAAAGCAAAAGGGATGCTGACTCTTAAAGATGGCACAATCATAGCCGAAAACACCTCCTTGTTTTACATAGTCGGGAAAACAAGAATAACGATTATGTGGGATATGGATGGCGTGCTGGTTGATTCTGCTTCTTTCCATCTTGCTGCCTGGCGAGAAGCCTTTTCCAAAAGGAGAGTAAAGTTCAGCGAGGAGGATTTCATCAGGCTTTTTGGCTCTAGAAACGACTTCATAGTTCGTAGCATTTTAGGGCAGAACATACTTGAGGAGGACATCAAGAGCATAGTGCAGGAAAAGGAGCTGGAATTCCGCGATAAGATAAAAGGAAAAGTCAAGCTATTACCTGGCGCATCCAGACTATTAGACATGATGAAGGGGAATTTAAAAATGGCTTTGGTTTCCTCAGCACCGAAGGAAAATATCGATTTAATTATCAGTGAACTTAATATAGAGGAATATTTCGATTGTATAGTCTCAGGTCACGAGGTAGCGGAAAGCAAACCTAGCCCTGAGATATATTCCCTGGCTGCCCAAAAGTTGGAAACCAATCCCAGGAATTGCCTCGTAATTGAAGATTCACCCCTTGGTGTTAAGGGAGCTAAAGCTGCCGGTATGAAATGCGTGGCGGTAAGCCGTAGCCATCGTCGGCAGGATTTGATGGAAGCCAACGTAGTGGTCAACACCCTGGAGGACATGGACTTACTCTCTCTATTAAAAATCGCATGGGGAAGCTGATATAAAGCGATGTTAGAGGTTTTAACTCAAAAGTTAACCAAAATATTTCACGAACTTAGCGGCAAAGGCAAACTCAGTGAGAAGGATATCGATACTGCTCTGCGAGAAGTGCGATTATCGCTTTTGGAAGCCGACGTGAATTTCAAGGTGGTAAAGGAGTTCCTATCCGTGGTAAGAGAGCGCGCTGTCAGCACAGAAGTGTCGCAAAGTCTAACACCAGCCCAGCAAGTTATCAAAATCGTTTATGAAGAACTAATTGGCATCTTGGGACATGAACCGAGCAAACTTGCTTCAATTGTTCATCCCCCAGCAATTGCTTTGCTTGTTGGATTACAAGGCTCTGGCAAAACCACGACGGCAGCTAAGTTGGCTGTTCACCTTAAAAATTTGGGGCAATATCCGCTACTGGTAGCTGCTGATACCCGCCGACCTGCTGCCATTGAACAAATCAAGCTATTAGGCAAACAGCAAAATATCCCTGTGTATAGCGAAGATGCCAGTGCATCGTCAATAACCATTTGTAGCAACGCCTTAAAACAAGCCAAACAAACAGCTACAAACTGGGTGGTCGTTGATACCCAAGGACGACTCCACATCGATGACGCTATGATGCAAGAATTAGCTGACATTAAATCCAAGCTACAGCCATCAGAAGTATTACTTACTGTAGATGCCATGACCGGGCAGGAGGCTGTAAGAGTGGCTCAGGAATTTCACGGTCGAATCGGACTTACCGGGCTTGTCTTGACAAAGTTGGATGGCGATGCAAGAGGCGGAGCAGCTCTCTCCATCAGGTTTGTCACCGGAGTGCCCATAAAGTTTCTGGGCACTGGGGAGAAAATAACTGCCCTTGAGCCTTTTTATCCTGACCGTTTTGCATCCCGTGTATTGGGCATGGGAGATGTGCTCAGCTTCATTGAGCACGCCGAAAAGGCCTACAGCCAGCAACAAGCCAAGGAACTGGAAAGGAAAATGCGCACTACTAGCTTCGACCTTAACGATCTGCTTGAGCAATTACATCAAATGCGTAAGATAGGACCTTTAACGAGCTTAATTGAGATGTTGCCAGGCTTTTCCAAATTCACTT
>DAOUSX010000048.1 GCA_030627025.1 Dehalococcoidia bacterium | reverse complement strand
TGACTTTCCCGTCGATGTGCCAGCAAGAATGCACACCGAGTCACTCATCATCTTTGATGATGTATTCATTCCCTGGGAAAGAGTCTTTCTTTGTGGGGAATGGCAGTTTGCACTTCCCTTAGTGTATAATTTCGCATACCTGCACAGGCACACGGCAGCTAGCTATAGAATACCCATGTCCGAGTCAATGGTAGGCATGGCCCAGTTAATTGCTGAGTACAATGGGATAGAGAATTTTTCCCATATCAGGGAAAAAATAACCGACCTCTTGATCTACGTAGATATGCTTAAATCACTAACCAAAGCGTCATGTATAGACTACGTTACTCATGGTGGGATTCCAATACCAAATCCAGTAATTTCTAACATAGCAAAGTATCACTTCGCCACAAATTACCACAATTGTGTGAGGCTGATACAGGATATCGCCGGAGGATTACTAACCACAGCGCCAACTTATAAGGATTATCAAAATCCCGAGATATCTGAATACATTAACAAGTATTTAGGCGGCAAGGCTGGGGTATCCACCGAGAATAGACTGAGGATGTTCCAGCTAATTCGGAGGATGACCGCTTCTGATTTGGCAGGGTATACAGAGGTATTATCGATTCACGCCGAGGGGTCTCCTATGGCACAAAGATTGATGATCTATGTAGATTCAGCAAAGGAAATGGAAGAATACAAGAAAATGGCTAAATTGGCAGCGGGAATAAAGGAATAGAAACCTTAACAATAGCTGATAGGAGCTTGCAGAATTTAACGAGGATGCAAGGTAGAGTAACAGGTTAGAGGAAGGAGGGAAAAATGATTATGGATGCACATTGCCATGTTTATACATGGGATATCATATCGGATAACTACTGGAACGAACTGGCTGAAATCGCGATAGATTTTTTTAGAAAGAACAAACTAGGTTCTCCTACAGTAGATGAAGTAAAGAACAACATCATGGACCCAATGATGGATGCTGATGGCTCTAAGCTGATAGCAAACATGGACGCATCAGGGGTGGACAAGGCCTTTATTATGGCCCTTGATTTTGGATACGGGGTAGGAGAGGCAGACAAAACAGTGAACGAGATCAATCAATTCTATGGCTCTTTGGCAAAGAAGTACCCCAATAGAGTTGTTGCATTTGCCGGGGTTGACCCGCGCAGGTCTGCCGCGGTTGATATCCTGGACAGAGCGGTGAACGACTATGGATGCCGCGGTCTTAAGTATCATCCCACAGCAGGCTTCTATCCTGACAGTGAAGAGTCATACAGGGTACCGGAGAAGGCTCAAGAATTAAATATCCCGCTGCTTTCCCATCTGGGACCCATTTCAAAGCCCTGGAAAAGTAAATATGCCAGGCCTGTCTACCTGGATAGTATAGTAACTGATTTCCCAAGACTTACGGTCATAGGTGCTCATATGGGCTTCTGCTGGTGGCACGAACTGGTTAACCTGATATCGGCCAAGGCAACCACCTTCTATGCCGATTTCTCAGGTCAACAGGTAACAGCAAGAAGAAACTTCGCCGAGTTTTGCCATATGCTAAGAGCAGCCTTTGATGAGGCTGATGCATCAAAGTTCCTTTGGGGAACAGACAATCCCGTATTGGAGGCTGTAATCCCTATGAAAGACTGGCTTAACATGATAAAGGAGCTCCCTGAGAATGCGCCTGATGGCATTAAATTTACAAAAGAAGAGATAGACGCAGTACTTGGTGAAAACGCTGCCAAAATCTTTGGCTTTGAAAGCTAAAAAGGAGGAAAAATGGCTATTAAGACCTACGATGATTACTTCAGTGGAATCAAGAAGATGCGGAAAAATCTCTACATGGGTGGGGAGAAAGTGGGTAGGGATGATGAGAGACTTAGTGGACAGCTACGCATTATACGAGAGACATACGATCGTGCTAATGACCCTGAGTGGCAGGATCTATGCACGACAACATCACACTTAACAGGAGAGAAGATAAACAGATTTACCCACATTCACCAAAGCGTGGATGACCTGTTGAAGAAACAGCGGATGACCAGGCTCCTTTGCCACAGGGTTGGCGGCTGTATTATGAGGTGTATGGGAATAGATGTTATGAATGCCCTCTCCGTGGTTACCTATGAGATGGACCAGCTCTTAGGCACAGATACCAATCAAAACTTCCTTAAGTATCTTAGATATTGGCAAGACAACGATATATGTGCTAACTGTGCTCAGACCGATACCAAAGGCGACAGGCTCAAAAGACCTCATGAGCAGGTGGACCCAGACCTTTATCTCAGAATAGTAGAAAGCAGGCCTGATGGCATCGTGGTCAGGGGAGCCAAGATTGATAATACAACCGCTCCAGTGAGCGATGAGATTATAGCTATACCTACAAGATTCATGACTGACAAAGATAATGACTACGCTGTTGCCTTCGCCATCCCTGCCGACTGGGAAGGAGTAAAAATGCTTGTTAGGCCTGCTCAGTTGCATAAGACAAAATATCTAGATACTCCCGCTGCAGGAATGGGTGATGCGGAATCGTTTACCATCTTTGACGATGTCTTTGTCCCTCGGGAAAGGGTCTTTATGGATGGGAAGGCTGACCCGAGACAGACACCCTTCGCTGGTTTCCTCGCTTTGCTCTTTGCACATTACCACCGTCATTCATATACCGGTTGTAAGCCTGCGGTATCGGAAGTTCTAGCTAGTGCTGCAGCACTTGTAGCAGAATACAATGGGATTGACAGGACAACTCATGTAAGGGACAAGCTATGCCATATGATAAGCACGGCAGAGCTTGTTTTTGCTGCCGGTCAAATGAGCGCCTATCGTGCTGAGAAATCGTCGTCTGGAACATGGGTACCTGACGAAATCTTAACTAATGCTGGCAGAAAACTCGCTGGAGAGGAGATTTATAACGAGTTTAAAATCGTCGCTGACCTTGCTGGAGGTTTGTGCGCTACCATGCCCTTTGAGGAGGAATTCTTCTCAGAAGAAACAGGGAAACTGGCAAATAAATACTTGATGAGAAATCCAAAGATATCTGCAGAAAATCAGCATAGATGTTTCCGAGGTATAGAGAGCTTGATAGTCTCAGATGTAGCTGGTGTGATGCAGGTTGCAGGATTGCATGGTGGTGGCTCTCCTCAAATGGAAACTATCACCATGATGGGAAGATATGATGTCGAGAGTTTGAAGAGCATAGCGAAATACCTGTTTGGCATAGAAAAAGAGCTGCCTAGATATGAAAGACCTACCGTAACCCCCAGAAAGATGTTGGAGCGATTTCGAGAGTTGTACGGTAAATCTTAGATTGTCCGTAAAGGGGAGTGAAAAGATAAAATAAGGTAACGGGGTAAAAGGATCTAAACTAAACGGAAGGAGGCGAATGACTGTGAAACAGAAAGTTAGGAAAATAGAGCCCTTTTTAATGGCAGTTCTATCCCGGAGATTCGAAACTATTACAAAGGAGATGACTGGTACCATGCTGAGGACAGGTCGATCCATTACCCTGAATACGGGGAGAGATTTTTCATGCGGTATTACAACTGCTGATAATCGTCTAATTGTTTCAGCAGAGGGACTTCCTGTCCATGTTGTTGGTATTGAGCGTGTTTCTAAAGCGATGACTGAATTTTTTGATGATATCGCAGAAGGAGATTGTTTTTTACATAACTCCCCTTACTATGGTAATACCCATCATGCTGATTTCACAATTATAGACCCGGTTTTTTATAATGGTAAGCATTTATTCACTGCCATAGCTAGGGCACACCAGGCAGATATAGGAAATGCTTTGCCAACCACTTACATGCCTTTTGCAAAGGACTTATACGAAGAGGGTTGTATAAGCTTTCCATGCATAAGGATCCAGAGAAATTACAAGGATATAAAGGATATTATCAGGATGTGTCGTGAAAATATTCGTGTTCCACAGCAGTGGTATGGCGATTACTTAGCGCAAGTTGGTTCAGTCAGGGTAGGGGAAAGAGCACTTAAAGAACTCTGCAATAGATATGGTGCAGATGTTATAAAGGATTTTATTGAGGAGTGGATGGATTACGGAGAAAGTAGGATGGTCGATGAAATTAAAAAGCTCCCAAAGGGCACGTGGGAAGGAGATGTAAAGCATGATCCTATTCCTGGCGTTGCTCCAGATGGAATACCTATCCACGCAAAGATCACTATTGACCCCAGCGAAGCCTATATAATCGTTGACCTCACTGATAACATTGATTGTATACCTGGCGGCTTTAATGAATCAGAGGCTTGCTCTGCAAATAATGCCGCGATAGGCGTTTTAAACTGTTTGGCGCCTGATATTCCTCATAATAGCGGTAGCCTCAGCCATATCAAGGTAAAACTACGTAAAAACTGTGTTGTTGGCTATCCTGATCCCGAGAAGAAAACAAGTGTATCTATGGCTACGACCAATGTTGGTGACCGGATTGTTAGCTTGGTACAGAGCATTTTTAGCAGGGTAGGTGAAAAAATGGGGATGGCAGAGGGAGGATGTGGTATGCCTCCCCCTGCAGGTGTTTGGTCTGGGACTGACCCACGCCGCGGCAATGCGCCATATATTGGTCAAACTATTCACACAGCCAGTGGTGGCCCTGCCTTATACGGTCATGACGGATGGTACACCTATGGTATCCCAGTAACTGGAGGTGTTCTCTATAATGGCAGTGTTGAGGTTGAGGAGCTGGAGTTTCCCATGATGGCCTATGTAGCTAGCCTTTTGACCGATTCTGGTGGAGCTGGCCAATGGGATGGTGGCCCCGGTGGTTATATAGAACAGGGGCCAACAATTGCTCCCATAGTATGCATATATCCCAGTGATGGGCATTTTTCCCCGCCTAAAGGTATCCGAGGTGGGCAATCCGGCTCACCATGCACCGTATGGAAGTTAGACAAGGACAGGAATCGTGTAGACATCCCTCAGTTTGGGACGGAAATTTTAATGCCCGGTGAAAAAATTGTAACTCAATCTACTGGTGGTGGTGGATATGGCGATCCCCTGAAACGTGATCCGGAGCGGGTGAGGCATAAGGCTAGAGAGGGATGGATTTCTGTAGAAAAGGCGCGCGAGGTATACGGCGTGGTATTGGATACAAAGCCAGAACTGTATGCGGTAGATTATGAAGCAACAAAAAACCTTCGAGAAGAGTTAAGAAAAAAAGAAGGAAGAAATTAAATGAAACTAAGGTTACGCGTATGTATAGATGTTGGAGGAACTTTTACCGATCTTATTAGTGTAGATGAGAAAGGGGAGTGGTTCGCCACTAAATCCCCATCGACACCCCCAGATTTTGATGAAGGGGTCATCGATGTTTTGAAACTCTGCAGCGAGCATTATGAAGTATCCATTAACGAGCTATTGAGTAAAAGCATTTCTCTTGTTTATAACGGCACAACAATTTCAACAAATGCTATATTACAAAATCGTGCCGCTAAGACTGGTTTTTTGACCACTGCAGGGTTCAAACATATCCTTCTTATGAGGGAAGGGGGAAAGACTGAGCCTTTTAACTGGGATATAGATTACCCCGAGCCTTACGTTCCTCTATACCTGACCATGCCTATAAGGCAGAGAATGAACTACGCGGGGGAAGAAGTGATCCCCCTTAATGAAGACGATGTTAGAAAGGCAATCCGGCAACTAAAAGAATGGAATGTAGAGGCAGTCGGAGTTTGCCTCTTATGGTCTATCGCAAATCCTGTGCACGAAAAGAGGATTGGTGAAATCATTAAACAGGAGTGGCCAGAGGTGTATGTATCTCTTAGCCATGAAGTGAATCCCATCATTCGCGAATATCGGCGAGCGTCTTCAACAGTTATTGATGCCTCGCTGAAACCTGTCATGAGTCGATATGTAAGTAGATTGGAAAAATTTCTGACAGAAAATGGGTTTGTTGGAGATTTTTATTTGGTCACTTCAAGCGGTGGGGTGGCAACAGCTGAGGACGTTAGTAAAAGGCCAATATATACCGTCAATTCTGGTCCCACTACGACTCCTGCGGGAGGGTTGCTCATGGCTGAACAGGAAAAAGGCATAAATGATGTGCTTGTCGTCGATATGGGTGGCACGAGCTTCGATGTTGGCGTGGTTAGAGATGGCAGTATTATGTCATCAAAGGAGAGCTGGATAGCAGAAGAATATACAAGCCACATGTTAGGGGTGGAGAAGGTGGACATCAGAAGCGTCGGAGCGGGGGGAGGAAGTGTCGCTTGGATTGATCCTGGTGGACTTGTTCACGTGGGGCCGCAAAGCGCTGGCGCCTTTCCCGGACCAGCGTGCTACTCCCGTGGCGGTGAAGAAGCGGCAGTGACCGACGCTGCGGTTGTGCAAGGGTATCTCAATCCCGAGTATTTCCTTGGGGGTAGAATGAGGATAGATCCTCTAAAAGCTGAGCAGGCGATTCAACAAAAAATAGCTAATCCCTTAGGAGTGGGACTACAAGAAGCGGCTTTCACTGTTCTCAGCGTAGTCAATATAAACATGGTTTCTGCTATCAGAGAAATGACTGTAAATCAGGGAGTTGATCCCCGTGACCTGCTTCTGGTTGCTGGTGGAGGCGCTGCTGGGCTGATTATTGTACCTTGTGCCAAAGAGCTTGGGATAAAGAAAATATTAATGCCTAAGGCTGCTGGAGCATTCAGTGCTATGGGGGGACTGGCTTCTGATATAGTGCGTAAGTTTGGTGCAACTTATATCACTGATAGCAAAAATTTCGATTATGAAGGTGTAAACAAAATATTGAAGGAACTTGAACAGCAAGGGGAGGCGTTCTTATCCTCAATGAGGCTGCCCTCTGAAAGCAAGAGGCTTGAATACTTCGTTGAGGCGAGGTATCCAGGTCAAGTCTGGGAACTTGAAACCCCATTGCGGAGTAATCGAATTACTCCAGAATCGCTACTCCAGATAGTTAACGATTTTCATGATGTGCACGAAAGAGTCTTTGCTATCAAAGAGCCGGGACAATATATCGAATGTGTCTACTGGAAAGCGCAGGCAACAGGCATTATGCCTAAGTTAAGAATGAAAGAGCAGTCATATGGAGGTAAGGACCCCTCAGCTGCCTTGAAAGATAGCAGGAAGGCCTATTTTAAAGAAATGGGTGGCCTTGTTGAGACGCCTATTTATGACGGGGAAAAGCTTAAGTATGGCCACAGAGTTAGCGGCCCTGCAATTATAGAGGAGCCCACAACAACTATAGTTATCATTCCTGGCTCTGACCTTACTGTTACCAAGTGGGGTAACTATTTCATAGAATTACAGTAAGCCTAATTACCGGAGGT
>DAOUSX010000139.1 GCA_030627025.1 Dehalococcoidia bacterium | reverse complement strand
TTTGTTCACTTGCATTCACTAGAGAATAGGAACCTGTAAGGTTATAGCCCTATGCGATTAGCTACCTCGCGCATACCCATAATGGCGTCGGTGACCAGGTCTCTTAACTCCACCCCCAACATTGCTGCCCCTTTTTCAATCAGCGGGCGGTTCACGCCGGCAGCAAATGACTTGTCTTTCCATTTCTTCATTACTGACTTTGCCTCCAGGTCCGCCACGCTCTTCGATGGTCGTATTATTGCTACCGCCGTGATAAGCCCCGTTAGTTCGTCAACAGCATACAGCATCTTCTCCATGTTGGTTTGCGGTTCAACGTCACTGCATATACCCCAGCCGTGAGAGACAATCGCTCGTATATATTCCTCCGGCCAACCTCGCTGCTCCAGTATCTCCCGTGCTTTCTTACAGTGCTGTTCCGGGAAACATTCATAGTCCAGGTCATGCATTAGTCCAATGATGCCCCACTTTTCTTCGTCTTCACCCATTCTCCGTGCCATGTAGCGCATTACCCCCTCAACAGCGTAGGCGTGTTTCAGAAGGCTCTCGCTCTTGTTAAATTCCTTAAAAAGTGACAATGCTTCATCGTATGTTGGTATATGTTCTTGCACTTTGCTGCCTCCCTTATCTATTGTTTTGTATATCTAAGCTGGCGCACCATCTTCTAGATCTGAATGGTCTCCAACACCTGATCGAGATTTGGCCACCCGGCTCATGCAGGATTATAAACTCTAAAATCCCGGGTGGCAAAGTGTAGCATTCTGACGAGATGTGCAGTTTTTCTATCTACCTTCGAGTGCCGGGATGAAGCTTTGATACTTTCTCTTTCTGGATTGCCAACCTGTTTTTGTGGTGCCGGGGAATTTCAATTATTGCTTTATTATTCCCTCTAAATCTGCCTCAAGGGTTGAGGTGAAATCCTGACATTTTCCCTCTCTTAGCCTTTGGAAGAATAAGTCATAGCTTTCATCTCCTGGCTCAAACTTTTACTGCCTTTTCGCCTTACTAGACCACATTCTTCCAAACTATTACACCTGAAGCTATCTCAGGTAGGCGGTAAGATACTAGTGTCCCAATTAAAGTAATAATACCTAACACAAAACCTATGGGGGAGCGCAACAGCGAACCCCAAAGTTTTCCGGACATACCCTTCAATCCTACCCCTCTTATTTGCCTAAAACCTTTGGCTCTAAGTTCATCCAGGCTCCAGACATACTTATGCTCCTGATACGGATTACCATCAATGGCATGCTGTGCCCATTTACCAATAGGGCACGACACTAATACTAACCACTTCGAGACACGCTCAAGCTCGCTAAGCAATCTGTCACCATCATTTTTCTCAAGATGTTCAAGGACAGCAGTACATATTGAAATGTCAAAGCTGTTATCCTTGAAAGGGAGATAGCTTACATCACCAAGAATAAGGCCACTGTAATCACTGCTACTCCTTGCCTTCCTGAGAGCAGGCTCAAATATATCTAAGCCAATGACTTGATGGTTAAGCTGTGGCACTATCAATGCTACAGGACTGTGGTTTCCACAGCCTGCATCAAGAACAGACAGATTTTCCCTGTTTTTTATCTTTTTGTATATCTCAAAGCCCCTGAAGATAGTTTTTAGTGCTAGCAGAGCAAGTTTTGCTCGCACTGTCACTTCATGCTCCTTGCAAGGGACCCCGCTATGCTCATTATATTTCATGTCTTGGTTCGACGAGGAGTGCCTTTAGTATAACTGTTCCGGCTTGCTAAAACTAGAGCAAACCATTGGCGAACAGGAGCCCAGGACACATTCTGACGAGATATGCAGTTTTTCTATCCACCTTCGAGTGCTGAGGTGAAGTCTTGATACCTTTCCTTCCTAATTTGCTAACCTGTTTTTATTTTTGTGCTGCCTAGGAATTTCAATATGGCTTTATTCTTTCTCTAAATCTGCCTCAAGCGTCGAGGTGAAATCCTGATATTCTCCCTCTCTTAGCCTTTGGAAGAATAAGTCACAACTTCCCAAGGGGGTTTCGACTCTTTCAGGGATAGCGGGTTAACAATCCGATGGAATGTGTAGCCGTGTGTCCGGTTTGCATCCAGTAGTATCTCCGACAACTTACCCCGCCTCGAGAGCTATGTTACCTATTGGCTACTAACAGAGCGCATGCTAAAATTACGCTGTAACTTTGGCAGCCAAGTACACTAAAAGCGTTGCTTGCCGAGTCAGCCAGTAAGGAATTCAACGCCAGCACCCTCAATAAGTGTTAGGCTGGTGAACCTGGAAATGAAGCTCAGGCAGCTATTCACACTGGAATGCCATGCATGCTGCTAGGGGAATGGCTACTGACATGAAGTACGGCAATGCCCTGAAATCTATCTCGATTGGGAGGTAAGCATAGCCGAGAGGCAAAACTATGCATATTAAGCTAAGCTTTCTAGGTGCGGCCCAGAACGTTACGGGTTCACGGTATCTTGTGGAGGCCAACGACGTCAGATTCTTGATAGACTGTGGGCTTTATCAGGAAAGGGAGTTCAGGGGAAGAAATTGGGAGCCGTTTCTCATCCCGCCCGGCATCATCGATGCTGTGCTTCTAACCCATGCTCACCTCGACCATTGTGGTCTATTGCCCAAGCTGGTGCGTGAAGGGTTTGATGGGCAGATATACTGCACTGCTGCCACTTCTGAAATTGCTAAAGTCATACTCATGGATTCGGCAAATATCCAGCAGGAAGACGCAGAGTTCAAGAGGAAAAGACACCAGCGGGAGGGAAGGAGAGGCCCTTATCCCGAGATCCCGCTATACACCACAGATGACGCCAAAGATTGCTTTCGTCTATTGTCCCCTGTCCACTACGGAAAGCCGGTCCAGATAGGTGATGGGGTTGCAGCCACCTTCCACGATGCTGGCCATATCCTTGGCTCATCTATGATAATGGTCACGGTAAGCCAAGATGGAGAAAAAAGGACTCTTCTCTTTTCTGGGGATGTTGGGCGGTGGAACAAACCCATACTGCGGGATCCAACCCTCTTCGACGAGGCGGATTATGTGCTGGTGGAGTCTACCTACGGTGACAGGCTGCATGAGAGCCAGGAAACCATCGGCGAGGAGCTTGCCAGGGTGATAAACTCAACTGTAGAGGCTGCAGGGAATATACTCATCCCGAGCTTTGCCCTTGAGAGGTCACAGGAAGTCCTCTATTACCTGAATGAATTGCTAATTAAAGACCATATACCGCACCTTATGGTTTTCGTCGACAACCCTATGGCAGTAAGCGTCACGAAAGTATTCAGTCATCATCCTGAACTGTTCGACAAGGAGATGATGGCACTTATTCGACAGGGAAAGTCGCCGTTTGACTTCCCCGGCCTCACTATGGTCAGGACGGTGGACCAGTCAAAAGCGATAAATTGCATAACCGGGTCTGCCATGATAATCGCTGGCTCCGGCATGTGCACCGGGGGTAGAATAAAATATCACCTGGTTAGAAACATTTCCAGACCGGAGAGTACGATTCTTTTCGTAGGATATCAAGCGATGGGCACCCTGGGAAGAGAAATCATAAGCGGTGGTAAAGAGGTGAGGATACTGGGCGAAAAGCATCCTGTTAGGGCAAGGGTGGCTCAGATACATGGTTTTTCAGCTCATGCCGATAGAGATGAACTTTCCCGGTGGTTATCGGCTCTCCAAAGACCACCCAGGCATCTATTCGTCGTCCACGGGGAGTCAGAAACAGCCTGGCAATTCGCTGACTTTCTGAGAGAAAGAACTGGCTGGGAGATATCAGTGCCAGGGTACCGGGACGAGATTATTCTGGATTAGTAGTGCCAGATATTTTGCAATCAAAGGCAAGGTGCGCTTATACGGTGTGCGCTATTCAGTGGAAGGCCAGCTCAATAGTTATCCATTTATCTGACCAGAACTTTTCTACCGACAACCTCCTGCTTTGCATGCCATCTCTGAACTGTCTCAATTACCGTGTCAGGTTCATCGCAAATTCTAAGTAAATCCAAATCTTCTTCGGAGATGAATCCTCTAG
>DAOUSX010000188.1 GCA_030627025.1 Dehalococcoidia bacterium | reverse complement strand
TTTAACGAGGTCTTCTTTGACAATGTGCGCATCCCCAAAGAAAACCTGGTAGGGAAGAAAAACAATGGCTGGTATGAATTGATGATAGCTCTGGATTCTGAGCGCTCTGGGATAGGTTACGCTGCAACGTTTCAGCGAATTTTAGAGGAGCTAGTGGAATATGCTAAGGAAAGGAAGTGTGATAAAGACCCCATAATTCGGCAGAAGCTGGCAGAAATGGCAGTGGAGATCGAAGTTAGCCGCATGATGTGCTACCGCCTTGCCTGGATGTATAGCAAGGATCTTCATCCTAATTACGAAGCTTCCATGTCACTGGTATTTTTGAGTGAGATGATGAGACGCATAGCGGACGTAGGAATGGATATTGCCGGACCTTATGGAGAACTGGAGGGGGATTCCAAATGGGCTCCTCTCCGCGGAAAGATAGAAAGGTTGTGCCTAAACTGCCTCTCCATAGGTGTTGGTGGTGGCACTAACGAGATTCAGCGCAACATTATTGCTCAAAGAGGATTGGGGTTACCCCGGAAGTAGTCAAGCACGTGGAAAATGGCTTAGGCGATTATAAATAGGGGGTAAGAGAATGGATATTGGTTTAAGCGAAGAGCAGGAGATATTAAAATCAGCAGCGCGTGATTTTCTCACCAAGGAATGCCCCAAGAAACTGGTAAAAGAGCTAGATGAGAGTGACAAGGGTTATTCACCTGAGTTGTGGCGGAAGATGGCAGAGCTTGGGTGGATAGGGCTGGTCTTTCCTGAAGAATATGATGGCAGTGGTGGTACTTTCCTGGATTTGGTGGTTCTCCTTGAGGAAATGGGATATAACATTTTGCCCGGCCCATTTTTCTCCACCATAGTCCTTGGTGGCTTGCCTATTTTGAAGGCTGGCAGTGAAGAACAGAAGAAGAAATTTCTGTCTCGGATTGCCAGGGGAGAGCTAATTCTCACCATGGCATTGACTGAGCCTTCTGCCAGCTATGATGCATCCGCTATCGCAGTCAAAGCTTCTCCTCGGAATAGTGAATATAACATCAATGGCACTAAGCTTTTTGTTACTGATGCTAATGTCGCGGATTATCTCTTATGCGTGGCTAGGACAAAGGAGACGGCAAACCATCAGGCGGGCATTACTATTTTTGTGGTTGATGCCAAGACCCCCGGGATCAAATGTACTCTCCTTAAGACGCTGGCACGTGACAAACAGAATGAGGTTGTCTTTGATAATGTAAGTGTACCGAAGGAGAGTATATTAGGGGATGTGGACCAGGGCTGGCCTGTGATACAGGATACTTTGGAGAAGGCTGCTGTGGCCAAATGTGCTGAGATGATTGGTGGTGCGCAAGCTACATTAGAGATGGCTGTTAACTATGCTAAGGAAAGGATTCAATTTAATCGACCTATTGGCACTTTCCAGGCTGTTCAGCATTATTGTGCCAATATGGTGACAGATGTTGATGGTGCACGGTACATCACCTATAAGGCAGCTTGGGAACTCAATGAAGGTCTTCCTGCCACCAAGAGTGTAGCTATAGCCAAGGCCTGGGTAGGTGATGCTTATCAACGGGTAACTATCTTGGGACATCAGATCTTCGGAGGGATTGGTTTCACCATGGATCATGATATGCACCTGTACTACAGGAGGGCGAAGGCAGGAGCGATGGCCTTTGGCAATAGCAACTTCCATCGTGAAATTGTAGCTAAGGAATTAGGCCTTTAGCTTATTGTAGTAATTTGCCTTTTCTATCCTGCTGCAACCTCACCTCACTTCCTCATCTTAGCGACAAACAGACTGCGTATTACTCCCTTTCGGTTACGCTTTAGGTTTCAATTCGAAGGTTTCCCTATCCTAACGGCGAGGTATATAATTACAGGCGACTTCATGCTGCCCACAGGTTAGCTATCGAATGAATTTGTAGCCCGCTTAAGTGAAGAGGAAGCAGAATAAAAGAGGTAACTAACGTAAATGCCATCACCTTATTTACCCAATATTGATGCTGAGCGTATGGCTATGTTGCGTGAGATTGGGGTTGGCTCCATCGAAGAACTCTTTCAAGGGAAAAAGCTACGGCTTCGGGACAACAAGAGGTATTTTGCTGATTTTGAAGCTGGTGACAAGTTCGGCCAAGCAGGTCGAGGACGGCTACCGAGACTGATATTTGAGTTTTACTCCTACAGCGAGGATTGGTTTTAACTTTACACCGATGTAGAATTTGCCAGAGGAAAACATGAATGAGAAAGAAATCAGTAAATTGAAAATGGACATAGTAAAAGCCGGTAAGAAAATGTTGCATAAAGGTCTTGTAATTGGCACATCGGGGAATATTAGCATTAGAATTTCAGGCGAAGATAGAATCTTGATTACTCCAAGCAGTGTAGAATACGATAAGATTGAGATTGATGATATTTTGGTAGTGGATTTCGAAAAGAATGTCCTGGAGGGAGAACGAAGTCCATCTGTGGAAACTGATATGCATATCGGGATTTACACAACTAGACCAGATATTGGGACGATAGTTCATACCCATTCCGTATATGCCACTGCAATTGCATCATTGGGAAAAACAATTCCACCTTTCCTCGATGAGATGGTGCTTATGATTGGTGGTGAGATAGAAGTCGCAGAGTACGGTATGCCAGGTAGCAAGGAATTAGCAGAAAATGCAGCAAGAGCCCTGGGGAAGAAGAATGCAGTTCTTTTAGCAAATCATGGCTCTTTGTGTTGTGGAAAAAATCTGGAAAAGGCATTTGAGACCGCTGAATTGGTTGAAAGAGTAGCGAAAATATTCATATTGTCTTCACTCCTTGGCAAACCAAAAAGTCTTCCCCAGGAAGCTCTAGAATTGGAACAGAAAATATTTGAAATGATGACTAAATAGATTTTGGAATAGATAGACGATTGGCTAGCTTACCATCGTTTTGGCTCCACCCCGTAAAGCAGCACACATGCCCATAGCAATACTACACAGCCCTTGGCGTGACTTGCGTTTCTATCTATTTCGTGAATTTATTCAGGTTGTTATGAACCTGTTTTCCCTATCTATGGTCGGGGTGAGAGGATTTGAACCTCCGAC
>DAOUSX010000173.1 GCA_030627025.1 Dehalococcoidia bacterium | reverse complement strand
GGATGTCACAACATCAGTTTTATTTCACCCTCTCACTTTGTACCTCAATTAGTTCGAGCAATCTTAGAGGCAGTGCCTATGGGGCTCAAGGTGCCCATAGTTTATAACACTAATGCCTATGATTCTATGGTGTCGCTTCAAGCCCTGGATGGGATTGTGGATATCTATCTACCTGATCTGAAGTATGCCTGTGATGCCCGGGCAGCGAAATTTTCCCACACTGGTGATTATGTTGCACAAGCACGCCAGGCCATCCTTGAAATGTATCGGCAAGTAGGGGGTGAGCTAGTATTGGATGATTCAGGGTTGGCACAGAGAGGATTAATTATACGTCATCTCATTCTCCCTGGCGGATTAGCAGATAGTCGTGATTCGCTTACCTGGCTGGTCCACCATATTTCGCCCAAGGTTACTGTAAGCATTATGTCTCAATATTACCCAACACACTTAGCCTCCCGGATACCTGAGCTGTGTCGTAGAATCTCCGTCTCAGAGTATTCAGAGGTTCTCGAACTAGTTGATGCATTAGGGTTAGAGAATGGTTGGATTCAAGAGATGGATGCGGCGGGGAACTACTTGCCACATTTCGAGCGAGATGGACATCCTTTTCTGGCACAGAAGCTATAAATTTAAGCTGTGTCTACTGATTATCCTGTGACACATATCAGGGCTGTTAATAAGAATTGCTTGCGAGGTTAGCGTCGAAGCCTTTTTTGCAATTTGACGCTGAGGGATTTTTATTGGTATAGTGTGGATAGGTTTTGTGGCCCCGTGGTGTAGCGGTTTTAACATGCCACCCTGTCACGGTGGAGATCAGGGGTTCGAATCCCCTCGGGGTCGCTTTTTATTTTTATAGCGGTGGTCACCTCAATCGTTCTTGCTGGAGGGGGAAGTTCCCGTCTTGGAGGCAATAAAGCCATGCAAATTGTCGGTGGGAAAAGCTTGCTACAGCGAGTGGTTGAGCGGGTCACGTTGATAAGCGACCAAATTCTGGTGATAGGTTCTCCCTACCAGCGTGGCTTCCCGGCGGATTCTGGGATAGAATACCGGGAGGATTTGTATCCTGGCAAAGGTGCACTTGGAGGAATCTATACCGGATTGTTAGCCTCTAAGTCAGTTTACAATCTCGTAGTTGCCTGTGACCTGCCCTTCTTGAGTGTGGAACTGCTGCGCTACATGATTGAACTGTCCCCTGGTTTTGACGCTGTTGTCCCTCGGGTGGGGAAGGTGCAGCCACTCCATGCCGTGTATTCCAGAGCTTGTGTGGATGCTATGAGAGTACAGGTGGAGGATGACCGCGTCAAAATTACCTGGTTCTTGGATGACGTACATGTTAGATACATTGAACAAGTTGAGTGCCAAATTTTCGACCCCCAGCTGCTAAGCTTTTTTAACGTAAATTCCCGGGCAGACCTGGCTCGAGCCAACAGGCTGGTAGAGGATATTGGCTTGGGGGATAAAGATAAGCTGTGATCAAGAGTAATTGCGATATGTTATTGCGAGGCAGACGAAGTCAGCCGACGCAATCTAAATCGTCTTCACCCTCACTCTAGCCCTCCCCCGTCAAGGGAGAAGGAACTTTTGGCGGGATTGCTTCGCTTCGCTCGCAATGACAATTAGAAAAAGCCTCGCAATGACAATAAAAAAGGGCTCAGAATGACAGGGAATGAAGAGCTCGCAATGACAATAGGAATTGTGCCATAATTCACCAAATTAACTATAAATTTGGTTTGCTAAAAGTCAAAGTTGTAAGGAATTTGTTACATGGTCTCTGTTGAACAGGCGTTAGAGGAAATCCTTTCCTGCGTTGAAGTTCTTGAACCGGAGAGGAAGCCGATACTGGACTCCTTGGGTCAGGTTTTAGCCGAGGATGTTTATTCCACCATTGATATTCCACCTGCGGATAATTCTGCCATGGATGGCTATGCCGTGAAGGCTGAAGATACATATGGTGCCAGCGAGTCAGAGCCGAGGATTTTACCCGTTGTTGGTGAGGTTGCTGCCGGCTCTATATCTAGTGAGGAGGTCAAGCCAGGAACGGCTATTCGTATCATGACTGGAGCGCCATTGCCCGATGGGGCTGACGCCGTGGTGCCGTTTGAGGATACCGATGAAGTTGCTCGAAAATCATCTCACGGTGACTTATCACAAATCGGTATATTGCATGATACGAACAAAAGGGCGAACGTTCGCCACAAGGGTGAGGATATTGCCAACGGTTCATTAGTGTTGAAAAAAGGGACTGTGCTTCGTCCCCCGGAAATAGGTGTGCTGGCTTCCCTGGGGCATCCTGCCGCCCTGGTTATTCGCCGTCCCATTGTTTCTGTATTAGCTACGGGTGATGAGCTTGCCGATATTGACCAGCCGTTGCCCCGGGGCAAGATTTATAACAGCAATACATATACCATCGCCGCTGAGGTCATCCGCTATGGTGGCATTGTCAAAATTCTGGGTATAGGACGTGATTCAATTCAATCGTTGGAAGGGAAAATTGAGGAGGGACTGGATTCAGATATGCTGATTACCTCCGGTGGTGTATCTAAGGGGGATTATGATGTGGTGAAGGATGTTCTGGTAAAGGGTGGCGAGATTAATTTGTGGACGGTGTGTATGAAGCCGGGAAAGCCTTCTGCCTTCGGAGTGATTACAAAGGGGAGCAAGAGGGTTCCTCTCCTTGGCTTGCCCGGGAATCCCGTTAGCTCAATGGTGACCTTCGAACAATTTGCTCGCCCGGCGATTTTAAAGATGATGGGCAAAAGCAACTTTGCCAAACCATCTATCCAGGCGATTATGGAAGACGATATTACAAATACCGATGGGCGACGCATCTTTGCCAGGGTGGTTGTTGCCAAGCGAAATGGTAAGAATTACGCGCGCCTTACCGGGCGTCAGGGCTCGGGAATTCTCACCTCCATGGCAAGGGCAAATGGTCTGGCTGTTATCCCCGAGGATACCAGAGAGGTTAGAAAGGGAGACGTAGTCCAGGTGCAGATGTTGGATTGGGGAGAGGAAGTTTATTAACGGAGTGAAGATGTTTCCGGCAGTTTCCATTGTAGGTAAATCGGGGAGTGGCAAAACAGAGCTCATTGAGCGTCTGATTATAGAGTTTAAAAAACGGGGATACCGGGTTGCCGTGGTAAAACATAGCCCGAAGGAAATAGATATTGATAAACCGGGAAAGGATAGCTGGAGACTTGCTCAGGCGGGTAGCGAAGTCGTGGTGGCGGTATCACCTGACAAGCTTTTATTTACCCGAAGCCTGGAGCATGAGCCAAAATTGG
>DAOUSX010000063.1 GCA_030627025.1 Dehalococcoidia bacterium | reverse complement strand
CCCAAGCCCGCTGCTGCAGCAGCCGCTGCACCACCGCTGGAGCCGCCAGGAGTCTTCTTTAAATTCCAGGGGTTTCTGGATGGGCCGAAGACTGGGTTGTCGGTGTTAGCAATAAGGCCAAATTCTGGAACGTTGGTCTTACCTAAAATGATTGCCCCTGCGGCTTTCAATTTTTCCACGAAGGCACAGTCTTCATCGGGAATGAAGTGCTCGTATAGTTTTGAACCAAATGTGGTGCGGATCCCTTTGGTAAAGACAAGATCCTTAATAGAGACTGGCACCCCATGCAGAGGCCCAAGAGGCTTCCCCTTCACCACGGCGTCCTCAGCTGCCTTGGCGGCATTGCGCGCTGCCTGGGCTGTGAGAGTCACATAGGCATTGATCTTTGGATTGATTTCTTCGATACGGTTCAAGACGGCATCTACTACCTCTACCGGAGAAAGTTTCTTCTTTTTGATGGCTGTTGCCATCTCCGTGGCTGGCATAAAACAAAGCTCTTCATTCTTCATAGTAACCTCCTGTTGTTACACTCGCTGCGTATTTACGGAATATGTTTTCTTCTTTCCCTGTCAAAATTCTCTTGCAAAACAAAGCTGTCACGGTTGTTAGTCATAAGTTCATAATTAACTAAATCGCCTATAGTTTAGTCCATCCATAGGGGTTATCAGGGCATATTCTGGGAGGAACAACGGAGAAACATCCAGAGCGATATGGGAAATGCTGCGGTCATAACGGAATTATAACTTGGCTGGAAGAAACTGGCAATGACTTGCTAACCGAGTGGTGTCTTGAAAGAGTGTTACAATAACTTCGTTCTATGGTGAGAAATGTGCGCTGGGCGGCGCGAATCTTAGGTTTGGCTTATAGTGGGTTTGCCATTTATTTTTGGTTTTTCTGTTATGAGCCCAGGTTACTGCCTGCAGCTATATTGCTCAGCGTACCATTTATGATATCGGTAGCTGTAGCCTGGAAATGGATGGGTAAATCACCTGAATTGCTCGGTGGAGTATCGTTTATACTTTTGGGTCTTGTTCCGCTGGTGCATTTTGCAGTTACCTCTGGTACGGCAATTTTTTATTCCCAGCCAGTTATAGCAGCGTTATGTTTCCCACCTCTGGTTATCGGAATTCTGTTTATCTTGGCGTATGGAAAGAGCCAGGATAGCTAATCGCTTTTGGGGATAACCTGTTTTAGCCTTCTTTCAAAGATGCTTCTTGATAATAGAATTCTTCGCTGGCATCCAAGGCACTTTAAGCCGATATCAGTGCCGACCCTCACTACCTCCCACTCATAGCTGCCGCATGGATGTGGTTTGTGGAGAAGAACCATATCGCCGAGTTTTATATCGGTGGACAAAGTATCCTTTAGCGGGAGGCTAAGCAGGTGTTAATTTCGTTGCGAATTCTCTCAGCCGTATCTCTGGCTGCTTGGGCAAAATCTCTTTCTTTTGAGGCGTATATGATTTGCCTTGATATGGTGATAATGGCGTTTTCCCCCTTAGCATCCACTCCGTATTTAACTGCTGAAGCTAGGTCTCCACCTTGAGCGCCGATTCCGGGAATGAGCAAGGGCATGTTGAGGCAAATTGAGCGTATCCTCCTCAGTTCCCCAACGTGAGTAGCTCCCACTACCACGCCAACATTGCCATAGATATTCCATTGTTTTGCCTTCTGCGCTACCAGGTCATACAGTGATGCCCCAGCGCATAGAAGCCTCTGGAAGTCTGAAGCTCCAGGATTCGAGGTTAAGCTAAGGATGAATACCCCTTTATTTTTGTAATTGATGAACGGCTCTATGGAATCGAAGCCAAGGTAAGGGTTGACGGTGGCAGCGTCGAATCCGAAGGTAGAGAAAAGAGCCTTGGCATAAACTTTGGCGGTATTACCTATATCCCCACGCTTGGCATCGCCAATTACGGGAATATGGTCGGGAATATGTTCGATGGTCTTATTCAGTAACGTTATTCCTCTGGCTCCCAGAGCTTCGTAAAAGGCTAGGTTAAGCTTATAGGCACATACTAAATCGCAAGTAGCGTCAATAATAGCTTGATTGAATTCCAGAGGCTTTACTTCAGGCATAAGGTCCGGGTCGGGGTCGAGTCCAACACACAGCAAACTTCTATTGCTCCTGCTGGCGCTTAGGAGTTTATCGATAAAATTGGTTTCTTTGTTCTCGGACAAGTTACCCAAACAACGCAACCGCTACTTACTACCCTTAGCTAGACTTCACCAAAGCGCTGATTATCCTCTTTGGAGCCTATCTCAAGCATAAAGTATCAAGGTTCCGGTAGCTTTAGCGACCTGCTCATTACGCTGATTGACGATGTTTGTTTCCGCAACGTAAAAATACATCTTGCCCATTTTGCCCCGTCTTTCGTAGATATTGGCGAGCTTGGTGCGGGAGGTAATGACATCGCCAACCTTCAGCGGTTTGAACATCTCCCACTCTCCTCCCCCATCCAGTACGCCTTTAACGTTTTGGGGGAATTGCATATTTGGAACTGGTGATCCCATGTAGCCTGCGGGGGCTTTGGGGTCGGTAGGAGGGGTCAGGAACATAGCGGCGCATATAAGATATGGAGGTGCGATAATGCCGCCATACTTAGTTTTCTTGGCATATTCCTCATCTCGCCACAGAGGGTTGGGGTCATCTACAGCATGGACAAAGCGGCCAATCATTCCCTTCTCTATCTCCACTGTAATCGCTGGTCCCTCAATGCCTATCTGCTTTCGCAAATCCTCTAAGGTAACTTCCTTCTCAGTCATTCCTTTCCTCCAAAATCTTGCTGATCTTACATATATGCTCCGCCGGAAATGTTTAGCAAATTACCGGTGATGAAGTTGGAATCGTCTGAAGCAAAGAAAAGTATTGGTTTTGCTGCCTCTTCAGGGGTCAACGTCTTGCCCCCCATTGCTCCTATCATGATATCCCTGATTTTCTTGGGAATGCCTACTGGTTCTCCCTCAACTATATCGCCTGTTTCCTTCTCCCGGGTTAACCTGGTATCAACTACTCCATAGGCAACGACGTTGCACCTTATCCCAAAAGTTGCCCACTCTCTGGCGACCGTTTTGGTCATGCCGATAAGCCCAGCTTTGGCGCTGGCATAGTTGATCTGTCCCACGTTGCCCATTAAACCGGCTACCGAAGACACATTAACTATCCTGCCATTATGGTTTGGATGCCGCATATATTTGGAAGCTGCTCGAACGCAATTAAACGCCCCCCTGAGAGAAATATTGATGCAGACGTCCCATTGAGCATCGGTCATCTTATGAATCATGGCGTCCCTGGTGATTCCAGCATTGTTTATCAGGATGTCGAGCTTGCCGAATTTCTCCACAGCGGCGTCCATTAACTTTTGAGCGTCTTCTGCTTTAGTTATGTCAGCAACGCAACATGCTGCCTTTCCAGGAAAGGCTTTGTTTATCTCGTTTGCTGCTTCGCTGCAAGGAGCTGGATCAATGTCGTTTATCATGACACTTGCTCCCTCTTGGGCAAAGAGCATCGCCGTTGCCTTTCCTATTCCTCTTCCTGACCCTGTGACTACCGCTACTTGACCATCTAGCTTTCCCATGGATTCCTCCTTTAATTGTTTTTGCTAAAAGAATTAGCCTTTTGCTGGTAAGCTGACCACTGCGCTGCCAGTTATTGTCTTTTCGCCCTGTGGGTTTTCTGTCCAGATATCAAGTTCAACGAGGTGTTCATTGTTTTCGACATATTTTTTGGTTACTTTCCCTTTACAGGTTAGGTCTTGGTCGGGGAAATCCATGCCCCGGTAGCGAACATTATATTTCTTTAGGTTTCCTTCTAATCCAATCCAAGTGGTGAGCATTTGTCCTAAGAAAGAGGCCTTGAGCCTCCCGTGAAGTATCACATCGGATAATCCTGACGCTAAAGCAAAATCTTTGTCATAATGAATCTCATAGGTGTCCCCTGATGCTCCGGCCCACTGCACTAGCTGTCGCCTCGTAGCTCGTTTAACTAAAGAAGGGATCTCTGAACCTACTTCGATATCTTCATAAAAGACTTGCTCTGCCACGATTTACCTCCAGTGCACAAATTAGCGCATCGATTATATCAGGCTATTTTTCGACCTGTCAATGTTTAAATTTTTGTTGCCGTAGATTAGTATTACTGGTGAATGAATTATAGCCAGACTGAAGAATATCTTTCCCACCTTGTCGATTATGAAAAAATTCCTCGTGTATCCTATGCCTCGCCAGATTATAACTTGAAGCATGTGGAATATCTGTTGCAGTTATTGGGCAATCCCCATTTATGTGCCAGGGCAATACATATAGCAGGGACTAAGGGGAAGGGGAGTGTAGCGGCAATGATTGCCCAAGTTTTAACTGCCTCAGGATATAACACAGGGCTATATACTTCACCCCACCTTCATACTCTGAGGGAGCGTATCAGGGTCAATAGTAATTTAATCTCCGAAGCCGAGTTTGCCTTTCTCATGACCAAGCTCAAACCTTACATTGAGATAGTAAATCATAACCCTGATTTCTGGAAGCTGACCTACTTTGAGGTATTGACTGTGCTGGCATTTACTTATTTCAGGGAGAAACAGGTGGATTTTCAGGTATTGGAGGTAGGATTAGGTGGCAGGCTGGATGCCACTAATGTAGTTAAACCGGATGTCTGTGTTATCACTCCTATCAGCCGAGACCATACCGAGATTTTGGGTGACAATCTGGATAAGATAGTCCTGGAAAAGGCAGGCATTGTTAAACCTGGCTGTTTTGTTGTTAGCTCTCCACAAACCGAGGAGGTATCTAAGGTGTTAAGCGATGTTTGCCGCAGGCAAGACGTGGAATTGATTCAGGTAGGTAAGGATGTCATCTGGCACAGTGTGACCACTGACCTTCATAGGCAATCATTTGTAGTTGAAGGAAGAGAAGGGGCCTATTCCGTTACCGTTCCACTTCTGGGAGATTTCCAGGTGGAGAATGCCTGCACTGCTATAGCGGCGTTAGAGATGTTGAGATCTCACGGTTTTGATATCTCAGTGGGAAGTATTGTCACAGGGTTGGCGGAGGTTGACTGGCCTGGCCGGTTTCAGATTTTGAATCGCAAGCCATTGGTATTAGTTGATGGTGCTCATAATGTGGCATCGATGGCGAGATTGGCTTGGAATGTAAAAAAGTATTTCCACTATGAGCGGCTCTTTGTTATTTTTGGTGTCTCGGTAGACAAAGATATAGACGGCGTAGCGCGAGAATTAGCTTCCCTTTCGCCTCAGGTTATTGTTACCCGTTCTTCGCATCCGCGTGCTGCTTTTCCCGATGATATAGCTACCAAGTTCAGTGAGCATGGTTTTAATCCACAGATTGCCGAAAACGTTTTTCAAGCTCTTGCCTTGGCTTTATCTATGGCGAAGGATAATGACCTTATCTTGGTTACCGGCTCTCTATTTGTAGTGGCTGAAGCTCTGGATTATGCTGCCAAATATCTGCCGAAAGCTAGTTAGTGCTGTATAGATTCAGTCAGTGTGGGTGAGGTAAGGGCTTCCTGGGGTAGCATTTTGGGTAACATTTGCTGTAATGCCATAATGTGACTGCATATCCCCCATTGGGAAAAGAAATGGCAGGAACAATGCCATTTCCCATCTTGGTAAGCTAATTTGTGGATATTATTCTCTCCGTGAAAATTCACTGAAAACGAGGAAAAAGTCACTCGCTCTGGTTGTTGAGCATAAATGCTAGCTTTTTCAATCTTACCAATGAAACTGGATCTCATCTAAAGCCCTCCTTGTTTGACAAGAATTCTTGAATTTTCAAGCGACATTTAACTAGAGTATATAATATAGGCGGGCAAAAATCCATTTCGGGTGATTTGTGGAAAGGAAGTAAGCCGATGCGTGAGCGATTTGCCGGTATTTTATCCAGGTGCAATGCTGACTATGTAGAGATTCGTTTTGAACAAAATCAAACCACTCAGATTAGTTACCGAGGTGGGAAACTGGAAGAAGTGGGTGGGACCTACAGTTCCGGTGGCAATGTTAGAGCTCTAGTCAAGGGAGGTTGGGGATTTGCCTGTTTCAATTCTGTTGATAAATTAGGTAGTTATGTTGACCTGGCGATAAAGCAAGCAAAATTAGCCCGTGGAGAGGAATTTGCCCTTCCTTCTACGGGGTCCGTAGTGGATATGGTAGAGGCGCCAGTAAAGAACGACGCTGCTAGCATGCCGTTGGTGAAGAAGAAAGAACTCTTTGATGAATACAACGATATTATGCTCACTTCACCGCAGATTCAGGATTCGAGGATTAGCTATCGAGATGTCAATCGCAAGGTTATTTTCGCTAATTCCACTGGGAGTTATATTGAGCAAAACAAGCAGACCTTACTTTACGGCT
>DAOUSX010000058.1 GCA_030627025.1 Dehalococcoidia bacterium | reverse complement strand
TCTACGGGCATCAAAGAAATTGACGGTGCCATTCTTCTCCAGCCAGCTAGCACAAGGAAGAATCATGTGAGCAAGCCTTTCCGTCTCTTGATTGAATAAGGAGGAAATGGTCAAGAATTCCAGTTGGTTTAAAGCTCCTTGAACTTTCGCTGAAGGATAGGAGGAGAGCAAATCCTCGCCAAAATCTATAAGGAGCTTTATCTTTCCCAAAGATATTTCTTCAACCAACTGGGGGAATTTTTTTCCTCCATTACTAAAGCTTATATTAAAGGCACCAACAGCATTACCAAAGGTAAATAAGGGCATAAAGCTTTTATCTCCTTTGGCATTATCCACTAGTAACTTGCAAAATCGCGCTACCAAGTTTATATCTCTCATTCCTTTAAACCCAGGGCATAGGAAAACTACCCCTTTCTCGGCATCGTTGAAGGCTCTTGCTGCTGTAGCTATTTGATTTGTGCTTAGGCCTGTAGCTTTAGAGATAGCCTCATCAGGAATCGCTTGTAGCTTCTCCCTTATATCTTCCCCTTTCTCAGGAGAAAAGTTAAGAATAGATTTTAGGAGCCCGGTAAGCACCAATGCCTCGCTTCCAGGTCTGTTCTCGAGATGAGTGTTAGCGAACCAAGCAGTATTAGTCCGTTCAGGATCGATAACGATAATGTTATTTCCTCGTGCTTTATATTTGGCATCTATGACCCTTCCTGCTAGCACAGGATGTGTGACAAAAAGATCGCCTATGATTAAAGAGCAATTAACATTCTCCACATCCTCAATGTTTCCAGAGGAGAAAATACCAGCGCACAACAGTCCCCAATCATTCGGAGGGAAACTGCAAACAAAGCTATCTGTACCAATGATTCTCGACAGCTCTCGAGCGGCAAGAATCTCCTCATTGGTATGATTGGGATCAACTATAATTCCGATGGATTGTGAGCCATATTTGCTCTTTACTTCGTTTACCTTAGCAGCTAAGGAATGCAAACACTCATCCCAGGAGGCTTCCCTGAATTTTCCATTCTCTTTAATACGGGGAGTAATAAGCCTCCGCGGATGATTGAGCAATTCTATGGCATAAAGCCCTTTAGGACAGAGCCTCCCTTCATTTGTAGGGTAATCGGGACAAAACTCAGGGCTTAAAGGTACTCCCTTATCTACCTTCACAGCGAACTTACAGCCTAAGGAGCAAAACAGACAAAAACTTTCTCCTTGTTCCATTTCCTTATCTAAGCCCAAACGTCAGGAAAATCCTTAATTTTATCGTAAGAGAAATCAGCCCCATCTTTACAGACATATAAATTTCCTATCCTGCAATGGCCACACAAGCCCATGCCACAGCTCATGTTCTTTTCAAGGGAGAAGAACATATGCTCTTCAGCAAAGCCCATCTTCAAAAGGACGGGCACCATAAATCGCAGCATTATTGGAGGGCCACAGCCTATAGAAAAGGCGTTTTTAACATCCTGGATATCCTCTGGCTTCATAATAGTGGTAACAACTCCTACATTGTGTGTCCAAGTTTCATCGGCAATATCTACAGTGTAAACAACGTCTACTCTGGGGTCTGTTTCCCATGATTTACAAAGCTCTTTATACATTCTAAGTTCAGGATTGCGTGCTCCGTAGCGCAGAATGATGTGTTTATATTGGTCAGCTTCGTGAAGGAGGGCAAACATCAATGCCCTCATGGGTGCCATTCCCACACCACCACCAACCACGTATACCTCGTTACCTTTGAATCTTTCCAATGGATATCCATGTCCGAAGGGACCACGAACCCCCACCATATCTCCGGGTTTCATCCCGTGTAGCGCTGAAGTAACTTTCCCTCCAGATTGTCTTAATACAGTGACCTCGACTCTTTCCGTCTCAAAACAAGAGGATGAAGGAGTGAAGGGTGATTCCCCCACCCCTGGCACGGTAAGCATAATAAACTGCCCTGGGCTAAACTTTAAAGGCTCTTCAGGCTTTAACACAAAAGTCTTGATAATGGGATTTTCTACAATTACATCCTTAATCACCGCCTCTATGGGCACATACGGGTTCTCCACTTTTTTAGCTCCTAACTTACTACCTTTGGTCACCCATGAATCAGCAAACCTACTACAATATCATACCGGCACTGGCCTCGCTTAATACCTGACAAGCAGCCTCTGTAATGTGGTTACTAAGCGGTGAGGCCGTAAGCGCAGGGTGAGTGCCCATAGGCAAGATAGCCAGTTCCTCAATCCCCATTCCACTCACTATGGCAGCAGCCATGAGATTTGCTATTTCACCAGCGCTACCACCAACAATTGCAAAGTCATACTGCTTCATCTTAGATACTTCTTTTCATTACGCCTGATTGCAGTCACTAGCGGCCTGGGATTCGTAGAAAGCCTGTACCAGTGCCTGGCGGGTTTGCACAAGTCGGTCACCAACGATACACACGATCCTTTCCATGACTTTACTGCATATATGAGGATTCACGCTGCATATTCCTCTCAAGTCGTTACCTCTAGCAACGAAAACCCTCGTCTTTTCTGCGGCTTTAATCGTAGCGGTATAGCGGTGTGGTGATATCATTGCCGACCAGCCAAATAGCTGATTTTTTGTGATAGTGGCAATTACCATTGGCCGATTAGGTATGGGTGAAATTACAACCTGCACCCGGCCTTCATCAACTATGAAGATTTCTGTACTCTCATCGTTTTCCCTAAAGATGGTGTCCCCTTCGCGATAGACTCTAGTTTCGCAAGCCAAGGATACTAGCGCAACCTCGTCGATGGTCAAGCAATTAAACAACTCGGTCTCCCTCAGTCTTTCTATGGTAACGATGTGCTGCATAACTACATCGTATATATGTGAATAGGTATCGCATAACTTTCTTAACTTATCGCCTTTAATGGCGAAGGCTCTCACCTTTTCTGAGGTTTTAGCCGTAGAGGTATAGCGGTACGGTGGCACTATTGCTGCCCAGCCAAATAGGGAATTCCTAGTTCTAGTGCCAACTACTATTGGCTGGTCAGAGGTAGCCTGGATTATACAGTTCACTATGCCTTCATCCACCACATAGATTTCCTTTCCTTCATCGCCCTCCTTGAAGATAACGCTACCCGCCTCATAGGTTTTAACTTCACAAATTTGAGACATTGCTTCAAGCTCATCAGTGGTCAGGTCGCGGAATACCTCTATTTCTTCTAACCTTTGTACATCTATCATCCTAGCACCTCCCTAACTTCGATTTTTCCAGCTATATTCTTCCCCTTACATCTCCTTTTTGGAGAGTATCCCCTTGTAAAGATACTCACATATTATTACTAGATTGACCTGCCTCCAAATCCTTGAATACCTGGCGCATGTCTATATTTGCCAAGCAAGCTTCAATGCACCTGCCGCAACCAGTGCAGGCATACATTCCAAATTTTGACATATAGAATTCAAATTTCTTAATGTATTTGTTCTTAATTCTGTCTTTTCCCGTAGGTCGCGCATTCGTCCCACCACCAACTCGGGCATATCCCCGGTAGTAGCAGAAATCCCAGACCCTAACTTTTTCGAAGCCTTCACCCACCTTTTGGTCATAAAGCAGGAAACAATGGCAAGTAGGGCAAATGCTGAGACAAGCAGCACATTCCAAACACCTCCCAGAATACTTACCCCAAACAGAAGAATCGAATTTCTCTTCGATTAATTCTCGATAGGGCTTGCTTAGGGCGAATTTCTCGTTCTGTTCTTTTACTTTGGAGAGCGTAACCTCCCGATTTTTGTTTCTCCCTTCAAGCTGTGAGGGGGAAGCTTGAGAGAGGAGCTCCTTACCTTGAGATAAAAGCCTCTCCCCTCTCTCTGACCCCACTTCAAGGATGACTCCTTCAGAGATTTTAGAAAGGTTGAGGTCAAAGCCTTTCTCAGGATAAGGCTTCAAACTCAAAAGGGTGCAGAAGCAAGTTTCTTTGGGGGAAGAGCAGTCAGAGGTAATGATGATGCCTTTTTTTCTACGCTCCACATAGAAGGGATCCTTAATTTCTCCCCTCATAAAGGTCTCATCCAGAATTTCCATAGATCTGAGGTCGCACGCTTTCGCTCCAACGATTATGAACTCAGTTTCAGCTTTCCCTGATTCTGAATAGGAAACTGGATACTCTGCTACCCTTTGCTTTATTTTAAAGAAAAAGGATTTAAGGGGTTCAACAGCCCGAATCTCATCATAAACAATGCCATCTCGGGTTTCCGATGTAAATTTCTGGTAGTGAAGATTATCGGAGATATACCTCACCACATAAACGGGCTTTTCTTGTGCCCATTTTTCTAACAATCCCCAAAAGTCAGAAAATGAAGCAAAAAACGCCACTTAAAAACCTATCTTCAGCCGGTGAATATAAGTAAGCCACTCTTTATTTGTACCTACGAAGTTAATAACTCCTCGCTTAACATAGCGAATAAAACTAATTTCCTACTCCAAAACAGCAATTGTATGACTCCATGCTATCTGAGTCAATCGCTTTGTGGCTTCTTCTCAAATTACATGGCAGACCCTCACCATATTTTGTTGACCTCACCTTATTCCTCTTCCTCCCAAGGAGATATTAAGTGATGCACTCTTGTAAGCACTAGCCTCCACCTCTTTCTGCACCCAAGCACACCAATTTTCCATCCCCGCACCGGTCTTACACGAAACCTCAAAGAACTTGACTCTTGGATTTAGCCCTTCGACATGCTCTTGAAAGGCAGCAATATCGAATTCGACATAGGGTAAAAAGTCAATTTTGTTTATCACCACTGCGTCAGCATCAGCGAATATCATCGGGTATTTAATAGGTTTATCATCTCCCTCGGGCAAGCTGGAAATCACAACCCTTCTATGCTCCCCCAGAACAAATTCGGAGGGGCAAATGAGGTTGCCCACATTCTCGATAAGAAGCAAATCCATGTCTGCCAGGGGCAATTTCTTTAAAGCTGTGGCGATCATACTGGCAGTTAAGGAGCAGCTTTCTGGCATATTTCTTGTAGTTATCAGGACAACCGCTACTGCCTCGTTTTTAACCTTTTCGGCATCCAATGTTGAGGCGACATCGCCTTCGATAACTCCTATTCTTAACCTATCTTTCAACCCAGCTATAGTTTGCAAAATTAGGCTTGTCTTGCCAGCACCTGGAGACGACATAATGTTGAGAGCAAAAACCCCACTCTCGTCTAGTATCTGCTTATTTTGAACCGCTATGGATTCGTTAGCCCCCAGAATGTTTTGCACTACTTCTATTTTCCTCATTCTACCTCCATGGTCGCGATATATAGCTCTCGCCCCCCCACTATTTCTAAAATCTGACTCTGACATTTAGGGCAAACCCATTGAGTATTTTGCGGGTGAAAAACAGCAGAGCAATTTCGGCAATGTAGTTGGGCCGGCTCTGATTTGAAGTGAAGGTTGGCTTCTTCAGCGATGGTGCCTTTGCCAAGAAAATCAAAGTAAAATTCAATGCACTCAGGTGCAAAACTCGACCACTCACCAACAACAAGATTAATTTCGGTAACCCTGCTCGCTTGAGCTTCTTTGGCTTTGTTTAGCGTGATATCAAGAATACTTTGAGTTATTTCAAATTCATGCATTCCAGGTAAATAGCAAATCAGCACACTATAGCCCACTCCGCTTCTTGATTTCAACCCTCCCTGGCTAGTCCGTTATCGACAATGTGACGGTCTATTGAATTGTGTTAAATGGGAAACACGCTAACCAACTTTCATTGCTTGCTAACAAGCAAAACAGCTATTCTTCCCTCCACTTACAGGAAACAATGTAATTACTCACAAATTCTCCTTTAAATAGTTATTATACCTGTTAAAGAATGCTACAATATGCACATATCATAAAAAGCGGGACAATAATGAATGTAGAGACTTTTATGTCAAAAAGGGGGGAGGCGCCCTCCAAGTTTATTGAAAAGGTAAAAGGTGCGGTTGGAGAGGAAAATATATCACAAGGTGAATGCGACCTCATTTCTTACAGTCTTGACTACTGGTTATACGGAGTATTCCTTTCACAATATGGCAAATTGCCGTCACTTCCTTCTGTAGTTATTTCTCCCAAGAATAGCCAGGAAATACAGAGCATCCTGAGATATGCCAATGAGTATAAGGTTCACATTACGCCATTTGGTGGTGGTTCTGGTGTGCTTGGTGGTGCTATTCCCATTGAAGGAGACGCTATCTTGAACCTGCAGAGAATGAATAAGTTTATTTCCCTGGATGAAACCTCGCTCGTTGCTGAATTTGAAGGAGGAATCATCGGGGCAAATCTTGAGCGAGAGCTAAACCACAGAGGCTATTCAATGGGAAGTATTCCTCAGTCTCTCTACTGCTCCACTCTCGGAGGATGGATTTCAACACGTGCTGTGGGGCAGTTCTCCACGAAATATGGGAAAATCGAGGATATGGTCTTAGGAATGGAGGTGGTGCTTCCCGATGGAAATCTCCTCAATATCAAACCAGTCCCAAGACGCTCCACGGGACCTTCATTAAAAGAGCTGTTCCTAGGCGGTGAAGGAACACTTGGCATTGTGACCAAAGCAGTGGTCTCGGTTCATCCTTTACCAGAGCGAACAATAAAACAATCGTTTGCTTTCCCATCCATTGAAGTAGCATTAGACGTGGTGCGGAAAATTCTGAGAGGTGAT
>DAOUSX010000168.1 GCA_030627025.1 Dehalococcoidia bacterium | reverse complement strand
ATGGCAATAGCGGTCCTCTTGCTTCATACCGGACTGCGGGTGTCGGAGTTAACAAATCTGAAATTGTCCAACGTTGACCTTGAGAGAAGCCAGATAAAGATAACCAGAAAAGGGGCTAAGGAGCAGTATCTTCACCTGAATGGTGAAGCAGCAAGTGTATTGGTAAATTATCTCCATAGCCGACCACAGCACACGAGATTGCCACGCTTCGCTCGCAATGACAGAAGACTTTGGCCACAGGCTCAGAATGGCAGGTTCTTTGTGGGAACCAAGGGACAGAATCTAAGTCGCACTTATGTTTATGAGGTAGTGCGAAGGTACTTAAATTTGGGGGGTATCGATAAAGGTAAGCAGGGCCCTCATCTGTTGAGACATACCTTTTGCACCAGACTACATCAGAAGGGAGCCTCACCCTTCGTGATAAAGGAACTCGCTGGTCATAAAAGCCTTAATACGACCATGAAATATATCAGGATTGAGAATAAGGAGCAGTCTGAAGCCCTTGACAGACTGGAGTTTGGTATGCTTTAGGAGATCTTAGCTAGGCTAGAGAATTTCGGTGCAACCAAACGTGGCTGATAGTTTTATCTCAATGGCCGCCGACAATAGGCTAAATTGTGCAGTTAAGCAAGCTTGCATTAGGAATTGTCTTATGTTAGATTTGCCACCTAAAGCCATACAGGACGCAAAATGACACAAGTAGAATTAGCTAAACAGGGTATCATTTCACCCCAGGTAAAGCATGCAGCTGAGAAAGAGGGGGTGGAGACAGATTTTGTACTGCAGGGGCTGGTTAGTGGCGTCATTGTGATACCAGCCAACCCTAACCATGCCAATTTAGTCCCCTGCGGTATAGGCAAGGGGCTGAGGACGAAGATCAATGTCAATCTCGGTACATCACCTGACTTTTGCGATTTGGATATGGAGCTGAAAAAACTGCAAACCGCCATTGAGTTTGGCAGTGACACAGTTATGGACCTCAGTACCGGGGGAGATATTTCGGCTATAAGACAAGCTATCATCAATGCCAGCACCCTGCCACTAGGAACCGTCCCCATCTATCAAGCAGGAATTGAAGCTATTGACAAACACGGTGCTATCATAAATATGACCGCGGATGAGATTTTTAGCGTTATTGAACAGCAAGCCAAAGATGGCGTTGATTTCATGACTGTTCACTGCGGAGTAACTCAAACAACAATTGCACGGCTGAAAAATCAGGGCAGAACAACCGATATAGTCTCCCGGGGAGGTGCTTTCCTTACCGGTTGGATGCTGCATAACGAGAAGGAAAATCCTCTATACCAGTATTACGACCGCCTACTAGAGCTAGCCCGCGACTACGATATAACTTTGAGCCTGGGCGATGGCTTGCGTCCCGGGTGTCTAGCCGACGCAACTGACAGAGCTCAAGTTGAAGAGCTAATCACAATCGGTGAGTTGGTGAAACGTGCCAGGGAAGCCAATGTCCAAGCCATAGTGGAAGGTCCAGGGCATTTGCCGTTAGACCAGGTGACCAGCAATGTTCAATTGGAAAAAAGCCTTTGTCATGACGCACCATTCTATGTCCTTGGTCCTTTGGTTACCGATATAGGCGCTGGCTATGACCATATCGTCGGTGCTATCGGAGGCGCCATTGCCGCCGCTGCAGGAACAGATTTCCTATGCTATGTCACTCCCACAGAACACCTCGGATTACCTGGGGTAGAGGATGTAAAACAAGGAGTAATTGCCTCCCGCATAGCCGCTCATGCTGGTGACATCGTCAAAGGTGTAAAGGGAGCTAAGGAACTGGATGACCAGATGTCACGGGCTCGCAAAATTTTTGATTGGGAAACTCAAATCAAATTATCCTTAGACCCGGAACAGTCACAACAAATCCATCAACGCTTCGCCTCCGGTGGACGAACCTGCAGCATGTGTGGCAAATATTGTGCCATGGCTCTGATAGAGAAATATTTGAACCGCCGCCTGCCAGTCAATGAATAGCAGGAGCTGCTATGCTGTCCCTTTTGTGCTAACAGAAATGCCGTTGAAGGAGGCTCAATGTGCACCTGATTATTGATGGCTATTCTAATAGCAAAGAAATCCTTCAAGATGAGCAATTCCCTGCCAACTGGCTAGAGAATTATCCACCAAAAATTAACATAACTAAAATTTCACCTCCCTATGTTGTTAGAGAGGTATTTGCCAGACTTTCCGTGCTGCAGCTAGATACTCATGCTGACCTCCATGATGAGTATCCGGGCACGAAATATAGCCACGCCTGTGTCATGCGGCGTATCTATGAACTCTGCCCCATTATTCAAGTTGGAGGGTTTTGAACTTTCAATTTGGATATCAGGATTTCCCCTGGAGCATAGCAATCTCTGAGAGATTGCGGAGCTTGTTCCGAGCACAAACCTCCATTTACACCTTTGATTGACACAGCTTCTCTTCCTATCCTATTATTACTCCGTTGATGGAAGATACCTCCAAGCAGGATGCTACACTCATCGAGGTAGTTAACAGCTTTCTACTCAATTTAGCTCCGGAACAAAAAGAAAAGGCACAAGCAGAAATTTATAATCTTGTGCGATGGCTTGGTGTGAGCAGGAGAGCAAGCAGCATCACTCCGCTTGATATAGCTGACTACACCGAGCGAATTACCCCTTCAGCCGCTGAGCCAATTAGACCCTTCCTTAGCCATATCCATAGAAAGGGCTTCACTAAGGTAAATCTAGCCAGCCATGTTCGGGCAAAGAGAACGCCCTCAAAAACAGCCACAGCGATTCAGCAAATTCCCAAAATCCAATCTACTCTGAGCAGGGAAGGCCACGCAAAAATGGAAGCAGAGTTAACCGCCCTCAAGAGCAAGCGTTCCGAAGTCCTTAAGGAGATACGCCAGGCAGCAGCCGACAAGGACTTCAGCGAAAATGCACCATTGCAAGCAGCACGGGAACATAAATCACACCTGGAGGGTAGAATAAAGGAGCTAGAGCTGATCTTAAATTCGGCAACAGTCATGAGTGAAACCCAAGATACTTTACAGATAAAAATTGGGAATACAGTGAAGCTTCGTGATTTAGCCTCGGGCAGGGAGCTTCGTTATACTCTAGCAGACCCGAAAGAGACAAACCCAGCGAAGGGCATAATTTCCATCGCCTCACCCATTGGTAAAGCTTTGTTACATAAACAAAAAGGGCAAACCATCAGCATTACTGCTCCTGCTGGTACTTTCAACTATCTTATTGAAGACATTCAGTAAATCCGGGAGCAAATTCAGCCTACCAGGCAAACACAAGGCAATACTACAGCGGGATTAACGTTAACAGTTTTCTTGCAATCTGTGGATACTTAGCGATGAACAACAGCTCGTCCTCAACAAGAGGTTTTTGAGCCTCAACATTAGCATACCT
>DAOUSX010000028.1 GCA_030627025.1 Dehalococcoidia bacterium | reverse complement strand
GCTCGCGAGCATTGGCGGTGCTGCCTATCTCAGCCACTTAATTTCGATCACTCCCAGCCCCTTCCATGCCCCCTACTATGCAAAAGTGGTAAAAGACTCCTCAATAAACCGCAAACTGATTGCTGCTGCGGGCGAGATTGCCCAGGTAGCCTATGAAAATAGAGATCCTCAGCAAGCCCTCTCCGATAGCCAAGCAATATTGAGTGCTGTTGCGAAATCCATACCTGCAACGCAGATTTGGACCCCAGGTGATCTGGCAACTAAAGCAATGGGAAGGTATTCGAAACTGAGAGACAGCATTCCCGGTATTCCTACGGGTTTTAGTGGGTTTGATAAACGGACTGGGGGATTATTTAACGGCGATTATATCATCTTGGCATCCAGACCAGGTGTGGGCAAAACTACGTTGGCTCTGCAAGTAGCCAAACATGTAGCGGAGAATCACAACGTACTGTTTGCCTCCCTTGAAATGCTCCCCGAAGCAGTTCTTGATAAGCTCGTGGCCAGTTTGGTTGGGAGACCAGCAAGAGTGATAAGGTGCGGCGGCTACACCGATGAGCTACTCGACGCGATCACTCTATCCCTTGGCGAGTTGGCAGAGTTTAGGCTTTATCTGTGCCGCGGCCCTCAAACGACATCGTCTCTCAGGCAGCTCATGGAACGAATGAAACTAAATTATGGCCTCGATATCGCCTTTGTTGATTATCTGCAACTTTTGAGGGACAGATATGGGGCTAATCCCAACGAGCGGATAACTTACATATCGGGGGAACTGGCGAACATGGCTAAAGAGTTTGATATTCCATTAGTCGTTCTATCGCAGTTAAGCCGGGCGCCTGAAGGTCGTGCGGATAAACGCCCCGTGCTCTCTGACTTGAGAGAAAGCGGCGCCATTGAACAGGATGCTGACCTCATCCTATTTCTTTATCGAGCCTCCTATTACGAGCGAGATATAAACCCACATGGTGCCGACACAGAACTGCTCATAGCCAAGGACCGCATGCGGGGGATAACTGGCAAACTTACCTTCTACTGGGACGCCCAAGGAGAGAAATATGCCGATGACAAGCGAGAAATCACGGGCTCTGGCCAGAGTGAGAGGCCAGCCGGACAACAAGTGGGCTTGGTATGAGCTAGCCAAGGCATACTGCTCTGGTAGCCTTGGTGAGCTTATCGGGCTTGTTGGAAGCATGGCTACAGATGGCTCTAGCCCTCACCAGGGTTTTGAAGAGTGGCTGCTACGAGAGCGAGTAAATGAAATAAGGGAGGAGACGAATTATGGAAAAGCTAGAATTGAAGTTTACCTACGAAAAGGAAACCAAGAACTGTATTAGGTATCGGGAAGAACTCGGTGAAGAAGCCTACAGCAGCAGGGATATTGCTGCTGGCATGCTTTATGTCCAGAAGGGTGCGCTGCCGGGAGGATTTGGCGGGTCTAGGGCCTCCTGCTTCATTAGCTAATTTACCCAGAGCCTCAGCTCATCGCTGAGGCTCTTTTTTCTCTTTAGCTATAATTTGTTTCAACCTTTCAACATCATAATGGGTAGGTCTAAAACCCGGTTCCTCTTCCTCTTGCCTACCGTGCTTAATCATCCACTTATCATAACCTTTAGAGGCTTGTTCCAACTTATAATCCAAATCTGTCCTCCTACCCGCCTTAATTTCCTCAATAGTTTCCGCAATTTCATATCCAGACATACGATAGATGTAGGTTTTTATGTATCTCGTAACGGCCAATCTTTTGCGGATTGGGAATTTATTTGTAACTAGAGATATGGTGGCTATTAAAAATTCTTTCGTGCTATTGGTATCAGTAATTTCCATACGTGTCTCCCGCTATAAAAGTTGCATCTATTCAATCTTTCAATATATCGCTTGGAGTCGCTGGTTATTAAATTATAATCCAATATATATATATAGGCAACTTACCCTACAAAACACTGACAATAGACTTTAATCGCCTCATATCAGCCAATAAAAGCAGTTGCCCAAGAGTCTTCATCAACCAAACACGCTGTTCTTCATTTGCTTTGGCTAAAGCCACTCAAAGCCACCCCTTATTGTAAAAGAACGTGCTGGGATGGCAATTCCTGCCGCGGTAAAGGCTGGACTTAGCAAGGCAACCGCCATTTTAAAAAGCTGCCGGTAAACTTAAATAGACCACTGGAACGTAGAAAGGGACACCCTGAAGTTAACCTCGGGTGCCCCGTTCTGTTATCTTCGGTTGCGCCTTGCGCCTAATATTTTCCTTCGATTTTCCAGTAAGTATGTTCTTCTCTCAATACACTTCTTGCATGCTTTTCTATTACCTAGAAAGCCATAAGGGAAGAGCTGCAATGTTTTCTCACCACATATAGGACAGTTCACACCCTCAGCCCTCTCATAATCCTCTCCAGTTATCCGCCGGGAGGTATAAGGCTCTGTCGGCGGGCCAGTTACCTGAGTAGATCGCTCCGTTGTTTTCTTTCCCTTGTCGTATCGTCTGCCACCGGGTATAACAGTGGTCCCGGGACTAACTTCAGCAAAGATCTCGGAAACTGTCTTCTTTTTCACCATGGCGTCATTATAGCAGAGGGGGTTGACAAAGCAGAAACTAGATATTATATTAAGAATGTGGAGGAAATATGAATATTCAAGTAAGCGCCACAGTCAAGCAATGGGCCCATATTTTAATTAATACCAGGGAGATTCTTACCCTTGACGGCAGGACCAGAAAAGCTAAGAAAATGGCAGCGCAACGGTGCTTCTTGATTGCCACGGCCACAGATGAAGAGCTGGAGCAGATGGCTAAACTCAATGCCGACATGTTCTCTTTCCCCGTTGAGGAAGAGCTCAAGGAGTTGAAGGAGCAGCGGGAAGAACTCAGGCGGACAAAGAAATCCTGGGCAAAATACTTAGGTAAAACAGCTAACAAGTATGAGTATTGAGCTGGAGAATTTAAGGCTGGCTTTAACCTCACCAGAAGGGAAATCACCCTTTACTATTACAAATTATCTCACCGTTGCCAAAAGGTTTTTAAACTTCACAGGTGATAAATTACCCCCATCGAAAAGAAAGCTGAAGCGCTTCTTCGCCCAGCAAGAGGAAAAAGGCATCAGCCCTAGCTCACAAAAGTTTTACTTCGTTGTGCTCAAAAAACTATATGCAGCCAACTCGTGGTTATGGCCCTTATCCAAGAAGGACCAACCCAAGATACTTGAACGTTTACCTATTACTGCCTTTACCTTTGATGAAATTAAGACACTGATTAAAAACCGTGGGAACTACTCCAAAGAGGAACGCTTTTATTTAGCGCTGGCAACAATCTTTGGAATGAGCCGCCTTGAACTGGCTCAGGTGGACAGCAAAGATATAAAGAATGGGAAACTCTACATCAAGCCGGTTCAACATGGTAAAGGTAGATGGACTGTGGTCCCTCGTGAAATAATGCCGGTAATCAAGGAATACCATCCCAGACAACTCTACGTGGGCACACTATCATTAATATTCAAAAGGACCTTAATCAAGTCAGGTTTGCAGGAAAAGAGAGGTTGCAGTTGGTTTTCAATTCGAGTAGCTCTTCTTGAGAGGTTAAGGGTTGCTCTGGTTCAGAATGAACTCCCGATTAGCTGGGCAGACGACTACTTAAGATTCAGAGAAGCAAGCATACGAAGTAAACGATTAGATGCAGCCAGGATGGCAATCTACCAGGATATTGAAAGCACTGCTCAAGAGCCGTATGCTCTGAATAAAATTGTCCTTCAGGTTCACCCGTTCATATCTTTCTGGCAAAGCTAGAGCTCCATTAAGTTCCCCAGAATCGCCCAGTATATTAACCAAAAAAATTTTCATTACCAAATATAAAATTCTATTGACAAAAAATTATTGGATATGTTATCTTGAATATAGATATTGCTAAACAATATTTAGCACCTTAACAATTGAATATACCAGTGTAAATGCCAGAGCGGGGAAATAAACAGAAGGGGGGGAAGATGAGTAGTAGTAAACTAGCTTGGCAGGAATACGGTAAAATCGCCAACAACTTTCAGCACAAGGCAAGGTATGAGGACAGAGAAGACATCAAACAGGATATTATCCTTCGCCTTGCCGAAATAGCTAGCAGGAAAACAGAGCCTTTAACGCTCCCTGCGATGTTTAAGAGTGGCTAGCTTCGTAATCGTTGAGTATTGGCGAGATTTGAAGCGACAACCGACCATTCTAAGCCTCAATGACACTATTGAAGATGATGACGGTAACAGCGTTGAGCTAATAGAAACTCTAGCCAATGACCAGGCATTAGACTTGGAAGCTTGGGTTGACGCTAGGACTTGGCTAAGGGGTTGTCCTCGTAGATTAGTCAAGATTGCCTTAAAGAAGGATATGAAGAAACCGCTAAACATCAAAGACCGTCAATACCTTTGGGCATATAGGCAAAAAGAGCTAGCAAAAAGACAAAAAAACCTGTTTTGACCTAACGTTTCACCCTCGTTTTGGCATTTATACAGTAGAGGCAAAAAACAATGCCAGCGGATAGCGGATTGCGAGTAGCCTTACAACTTCATCAATTACCCTACTTCAATCAAACGCTTAAGCAAGGCTCGCTTAAGCAAATAAACAAAGGGGGTGATAGATTGGAGCAAGTGAATCTAGTTGGCAGGCGTTCGGGGAAAGGCTTTGTAGCTCACAAAAACGACCTTGTTGACGCTTTGGCAAGGACACAAGCCGACAGAGTGTTATTGTTTGACGACGAAATTACTCTGGGCAAAAGAGGCTTCCTTGCCTATCTGAAATCTCTAGCAGGTAGCAATATAATCAAGGTTGTGCCTGCTACCGATGAGGGGAAAGGTGTTAAGGTAGTTTGTGGCAATCATCAAGGCTATTTGCCTAATTTAGCTTGGATAAAAGATAAAGTGCCTTTGACCTTCAATCAAGTCCGAGTATCTCCGAGTAACGCTGTTATGCCTAATCTCGGCAGTGTTGAGCTAGCCGAAGCCCTGTCAAGGGTTGTAGGGTTTGCCTCAACTGATGATGATAGAGCTGTCCTTCAAACAGTCCGTTTTCACCAGAACGAAGGCAAGCTGACCTTGACAGCTTCAGATGGCTTCAAACTTGCTGAAGTTAGCCTTAACTTTGAGGTTGGCGAAGCGGAAGCCTTAATTTATGCAAGCGACTTGAAGGGCATAATTCCAGCCTTGCGGAAAGCCAAAAGAGTGAAGGTTAGCTTTGAGCAAAAAGCTGACAATGAGAGCGGGTTAATTACCAAACTGCTTATCATTGATACCGAGCTCATAAGGTATAAACTCTATAGTCAAGATGGCGAATATCCCGACTACAACAAGGTTATCCCTAATGAGTTTGTGGCTACTGCTAGCCTTGACACTAAAGCGATGATGAAGGCAAGCCAAAGCCTCTTATCCTTCTGGTATGACGACCAGACAAAACCACTATACCGACCCTTGACGCTAGCGATTAGCGAAGGCAAGGTTACTGTGGAAGCCAAAGAGGATAGAGGCAAGGTTGCGATTGAAGCGGAGGCAAGCGGGGAAGGCAAAGTAGCGGTAAATGGCAAATACTTACTCCAAGTTTTGAAAGCCTGTGGTGGAATAGCTGAAGTCAAGGTGGTAAACGCAAGCTCGCCGATACTCTTTAGCTCCAACGGTTATCGCTGTTTGGTGATGCCTGTCCTGTTACCAGATGAAACTGAAGCACCGAAGGCGGAAGCCGAAGCACCAAGCGAAGGCGAAGCACCAAGCGAAGGCGAAGCACCAAGCGAAGCCGAAGAGCAACCGAAACCGAAGCAGAAACGAAGCCGAAGAGCGAAAGTAGCCGTAACCTAGTAACGCAATAGCCGAAAACAGAGCCACACGAAGAAGGGGGTTTCTTTAGTGAACCCCCTTTTTTTGTTTTTCCAAGAGGAGTTTACAGCAAAGATGGGTAGGTTCTAGCTAACCTGGCTTGCTTTGCCTTCGTGTGTCCTGCTGACCTAGTAAAGTGTGTTGAGCGCCACATTCAGAAAGGAGGTGAAATAGCAGAACGGCAACAATTGAATAGACCCGAAGGGAAAGGCAGAGGGTAGGGAAACCGAACGAAAACCCTACCCTCTTTTTGTGCCTGAATTCAGCTAGAAAGGAAGTGAAAGGATGAACAACGGAAAAGAAATAGCAGAGCTAAAAACACTTTATCAGGAAGGCCACAGGGAAATCATTTTAATAACGCTTCACCTTGCTGGTATTAGTGACCAGGTAATTGACTATGTTAGCGATGGTTTATGGAGTGAAAGACAAACGCTTATTGGCACAGAGTTATCTGATAAGTATAAGAAGGAGGACACTGACTAGTGCGTTAATCTAGCCTGAAAGGTCGAAATCGGTAGGGGAAGTATGCCTTGGAAAGGAGGTGATAAGGATGGAGTTCGGCAAGGATGTTGTCTTTATCTTAACCAGGGATGATGTTATCGGCTGTGCCAAAGAGATGAACATTCCTGAAGAGGAAATAGATGATGAGTTCCTGGAAGAGATAAAGAAGGGGGTAGACTGGGGAATGGAGTTCTGGACGGATGTGGTGAAGGAAGCTATAAGAATAGCTCACCAAAGGCGGAGCTAAACAACCAGAGCTTAGATTGGTAGGGGAAGTATGCCTTGGAAAGGAGGACAATTGGAACAGCTTGGACTACTTGACAGCAAAGAAAAACAAAATTATGAGATAGAGCCCAAAACCACCGTGACGCTGGGGAAGCGGAGTGCCGAAATACCGCTGCGGAAGAGGAATAAAGCAGCCATAAAGCAGCTTAAGGAAATCCTACCCCAGCTCGAGGGGAAGGACATCCTGATAAGCCAGCACTGCGATTACTGGTGGTATGACGATTTGAGGCTTAAGAGGCTTCAGGTGCAGTGGTTCCACAATGACGGTGGGTTTGTTCTATGGGGAACTAAAGGTGCACAGGTAAGAGTGCTGGGTCTTAAATTCCTGTATCAAGTGCGGGAGCAATACGACGGCAATGATAAACCAACCTATTACTTAGACTTCTGGAATGGCTTCAGAAGTGCACCACTTGACAGCTACTATCACGGTGGCTATCAGTGCCTTCATATAAGAGCGGCGAAGTAGAGGGTCCGGATCCCCTCACTTTGATAGGAGAACTATGCTCCAAAAATCTCAAAGAAAGGAGGTGAACTATGGTGCGTAAGGATATGAGATTAAGTCCTGGTGAGGAGAAGGAGAAAGTCTATTGCCAAATCCAAGCCCACTATCTTACAGGTAAACCGGTAAGAATGAAAGAACACGAAAGCGGATTCCCCGCCGTTACTGTGGATTGCGAGGATATCCACATTCTAACAGATATCCTTAGTGTCGAGCAGTGGTGGGCAAAACTAAAACATAGGGACGTTAAATGGTTCTGAAAGGGAGACGCTAGTTAGTGCATTAATCTAATCTGAAAGGTCGAAATTGGTAGGAGACCTACGCTCCAAAAATCTCAAAGAAAGGAGGTGAACTATGCCAATCAAATGGAGCGCACTCGAGGTTAGTGAGGCTATGGATGAAGTTGAGGAGCTGGTGAGTAAGGCGGACCCATTCCTTGCCGCTGCGGAAGCCCGAGCAGGGAAGGCTACTGGCATAAGAAATCTGCCACAATATATGAGCCAACGCCTTCACCGCCTCATATTCACCATTCAATACAGGCAAAACATCAAAACTTCCATAGTCGGAATTCGAGAGAGCATCCCCGAAGGTGCAATTGAGACCGACCGCCAGGCAAAGCGGCAGCAAAGCCTCGGCCTGGATGCAGTGCAGCATAATGAGTTTGCTGAATGGCTCGAGCAACAAATGAAGGAGTAGTAGTAGTAAGTAAATCCGAAATTCCGTAGGGTAACTATACCTTGAAAGGAGGTGATAGATTGGACAACCGAATAGACAAGCAGATAGGCAACCTGGTTGATGCCTTGATGGGTCCCATCATCGTTTTCTCTGGTGGTTGGGGAGACAGTTTGCCAGACTGGATTAAGGGAGCAATACAGATAGAAAGGCTCGCCCAGCTGATGAAAGGCGAAGAGACAGCCACCGACACTGAGGCTTGTGCCTACCTCTATACTGCCAGCTTGACTAATCCTATAGATAGGGATTGGGTGCAGGTTTACTTACATGTCGCCAGCAAAGTCGTATCCCGAAATAAGGACACGCAAATCCCGGAGGATATCAAAGTAGACTCGCTCGATGATTATCAAATGGGCTTACTTCGAGACTTGAAGCAATGGATTTGGGACCGCAGAGCCAAAGTAAGGCAGGAAAGGCGAAGGTTAGGGAAGGCACAGGCTAAAGTAGAGGCGGAAGCTCGAGCTCCAAAGCAGCTCGGCTTGCCCGTCTAATAATAAGGATTTGAACCACAGACCATAGGTCCGATCTCCCGGGGTCGGACCTATTTTTTTGCCTTAAAATAGGAGATTGTTTAGCAACCCATCCCCCTAGCCCCCTTCCCTTAACAAGGGAAGGGGGAGTGTAGGTAAGAGAGGGGTTTCACCCCTCTCTATAAATAAATCTCTTCCCCCTCTCCCTTGAAGG
>DAOUSX010000109.1 GCA_030627025.1 Dehalococcoidia bacterium | reverse complement strand
GAATTACATTACTGTAACGGTCCTCGGTGATTCTCCTTATTAATTCTTTGGGGGTGAAAAGATGCCATATATAAAGGAACAAAGGAAAGAGACGATAAGTGTGGAAGCTGATTGGGATGTAGGGGGCTCTACTACCTGGAAACACTCCACTCTGCTTCAGGAATATGCCCATGGGCTTAAGGAGAAAAAGATAATTGGCTCCCTTTGCCCTGGATGTGGAAAGATTATTGTGCCGCCCAGGAACATCTGTGGAAGGTGCTACAGGAAGATGGATGAGAGGGTGGTTGTCAGTGATATAGGCACTGTCACTTGCTTTGTAATCTCGGCGCCTGTGATAAAAGGGAAAACTAAAGTCATGGGGATGGACCCTGTTGAGATGGGCTTGGTGGCAGAGGGTGAGAGGGTTATTTCAGTCTATGTCAAACTTGATGGTGCTGATTCCAATATTGATACCGAGCTAATAGGTGTGAAGCCTGAAGAGGTTCATGTGGGGATGAGGGTGAAAGCAGTTTGGGCGAAGGAGCTACAGGGGAAGCTCAGCGATTTGGAAGCTGTTGAGCCTCTTAAGGATTAAAAAGGAGGTTTTGGAGATGTCGTCACAAAGCGAAATAGTTTTAACAAAAGCCCCTGTCCCCCTGGTTTTTGGCTTTCAGTGGTCAGTGGGTGAGATGATGGAGAAATTCATAAAAACACTGGCTGATAGGAAAATTTTGGGAGTCAAATGTCCTGAATGTGGATATGTTTATGTGCCACCAAGGTGGAGATGTGGAAAGTGCTATGCTAAATTGGGGGAGAAAAATCTCACTGAATTATCGGGAAAGGGAACCTTATTAAGTTACACCACTGCTTATGTTGAACTTGATGGTGCCGGAAATTTTAAAGAGCTATCCGAGCCAAAGCCAATTGGGGCTATAAAGCTGGAAGGTACAGATTCTACAGTCTTCATGCCGCTGGGAGAAGTCAAGCCTGGAGATTTAAAGGAAGGCATGAAGGTTGAGGTGGTATGGAGAGAGGAGACGAAAGGGGAACTAGCCGATATAAACTATTTTAGGCCAGTCAAGAGGTGAAATTCTAGCACTGCTAAGTTCTTGTTAAGGCAGCGTAAATGGGGGTGAGGATTTTTGGTGGTGCTGGTTGATTTAGGGAGAAGTTAATACAGCGCTTGTTTCTTTGCACCAATAAAGACATTCTACTTTGCTTTTGTAGCTCATGGTGCTAGAATTTAGCTATGTCGGGGCATTCTAAGTGGTCGCAGATTAAACGACAGAAGGGGGTGACTGATGCTCGGCGGGGTCAGTTATTTACCAAGCTTACTCGAGAGATTATGCTTGCGGTGAAGCAGGGAGGGGCGAACCAGGAAGCTAACTTTCAGCTGCGTCTGGCAATACAAAGAGCTCATGATAGCAATATGCCTTTGGAGAATATCGAGAGGGCTATAAACCGTGCCAGCGGTGGAGGAGGGGCCTCTGAGTTAGCCTCGGCAACGCTTGAAGGTTATGGTCCAAATGGGGTAGCAGTCTTAGTGGAGGCGCTGAGTGATAACCGTAAGCGGGCTATTCAGGAGGTGCGTCGTCTTTTCACGCGCCACAATAGCAATTTAGGTGAAAGTGGCTGTGTTTCCTGGCTTTTCGAGAGTAAGGGTGTGATTATGGTGGAAAGCGATGGCTCTGATGCTGAAGAAGTGGCATTGCAGGCTATTGATGCTGGCGCTGAAGATGTTAAGACGGAAAGGGGTTATCTTGAGATACATACTCAACCACAAGATATGGAAAAAGTGAAAGAAGCCATCAGTGAAGGGCAACATGTAATCTCAGCAGAAATATGTTTAGTGCCAAAAACCACAATGCTCCTTGGTGAAAAGGAAGCCACTCAAACTTTAGCCTTTCTTGACCAGCTAGAGGAATTAGACGATGTGCAGCGTGTTTTCTCTAATATTGATTTTTCTGATGCTACATTAGAGAAACTACGTGCTCAAAGGTAAGGATTATGCGCATCCTTGGCATTGACCCCGGGACGGTGAATCTAGGCTATGGCATAGTGGATGATGGAGAAAAGATGCAGATGGTGAATTGCGGGGTATTAAGCTTTCCACGGAATGCTCGTTTGGAGGAAAGACTGCGTTCCGCATACCAGGGGTTATCTCAAATCATTGCTAAACATCATCCCGACGAAGTAGCTATTGAGGAACCCTTCGCTGGGCGTAATATCCGTTCAGCACTGGCTATTGGTAGAGCGCAGGCTATAGCTATTTTGGTGGCAGCTAATCAAAGACTGCCGGTATATCGGTATTCACCAACTCAGGTGAAGCAGCAAGTGACCAGCTATGGAAGGAGCGATAAAGAACAAGTACAGGAAATGGTGAGAATGCTTCTGGGACTTGATGAGTCGCCTCAGCCAAGCGACGCTAGTGATGCCTTAGCTGTGGCAATTTGTCATATCCAGCAAAGTCGCCTTAATAAGTGGCTTGCTAACGAAGGTTGAGATGATAGCTACTCTGGAAGGAACACTGGAATATTGTGGCATTGATTCAGCTGTCATTAAGGTGGGTGGTGTCGGCGTTCAGGTATATCTTCCCGGTTTAACCTTAATTCAGCTGGGAGCCCTCGGCGATAAAGTTTCCCTTTATACCCATCTCTATGTAAAAGAGGATAATATCTCCCTTTACGGCTTCACCTCCACTGAGGAGGTAGCTCTGTTCAAGAATCTTATCTCCATTTCAGGAATTGGTCCTAAAGTGGCATTAGCATTGCTCTCTAAACTAAGTGCGGAACAATTGGCTACAGCGATTATCAGCGGTAATGTTGACCTTATTCAGCAAGTACCTGGCATTGGTAAGAAAATGGCAAACCGTCTTGTTGTTGAACTCAGAGATAAGCTGGAGAGAGAGTGGAAGGAAGCTGCTTTGCCTTTAGCCCCAAATGATAGCGATGCTATAGCTGCCTTAACCAGCCTGGGCTACTCTTTGAGAGAAGCTGCTCAGGTTGTTTCCAGCATCCCTAATTCCTCGGAGCTAAGCTTGGAGGAAAAAGTTAAAACGGCACTCCAAGAATTAGCTGGCAGATAAGCGCCTTGTAGGGTGGTTGAGCATCATGAATAAAGTGATTGTAGTTACTGATAGTGGTGCTCACCTGTCTCAAGAATTGGTGGATAAGTATGGCATTTATGTCATCCTTGTTCGAATTACGGTTGAAGGTAAGGTTTATCGGGACACTAATGAGGATTTACCTCCGGAGGTAATTCGCAGGTTTCAGAAGTTAGCGCAAATTGATACTACTCCCTGGCCTCCGACAGTTTATTGTGAGGCATATAAGAAGGCAAGCCAGAAGGCGAATAAAGTGGTCCATGTAGTCGGCAGCTCACAGTTGAGCTCAACGATGTCGTTGGCTAAAACAGGTGCCAGGATGGCGGAGGAAGCCATACCTGGGTTGAAGGTGGAATTGTTTGACTCTGAGGTATTTGCTATGGCTCAAGGCTTCATCGCCCTGGCGGCAGCTCGAGCCGCTGCCCGTGACAAAGACATACCTGAGGTAATCGAGGCAGCCACCGATGTGAAATCGCGTGTGAAGCAGTTCTTCGTTCTCAATACATTCAACAGTTTGAAAAGAACAGGAAGGGTGGACAAGTTGTTCGAATGGTCGAGCTCGATGCTCAGGGCAAGACCAATGGTTAACTTCTCGCCGGGTAGGGTGGAACCTGTTTCCTTGCTCAGGACTAAATCGCAAGTTGTGAAAAATCTTGTTAAGGTGGTGCAGGACAATATTGATAATGTGGTGCCGCTGCATGTTGCCGTAACGTATTCTGAACAGTCCGAGGAAGCTGAAGAGCTAATAGAAGCAATGAGGGAGCAATTTCACCCTGTGGAATTTTATCACATGTTATTTGACCCGGCCGGTCAAGCTGTAGGTGGCCCGGGCATATTAGGCGTTACTTTTTACCAGGGCGATTAACTTCGATGGCTTCGTTCAAAACGGTTTCTGACTTTCAACTTACCGGAGACCAGCCACAAGCCGTGGATAAGCTAGTGGAGGGGCTGAATAAAGGATATCATGAGCAAACATTGCTTGGAGTCACCGGAAGCGGCAAAACCTTCACCATGGCGAACGTCATTGAGAGGGTGCAAAGGCCTACGCTGGTCATTTGCCACAATAAGACTTTAGCTGCTCAATTAGCCACAGAGTTCAAAGAATTCTTACCTGAGAATGCCGTGGAATACTTTGTTAGTTACTATGACTACTATCAGCCTGAGGCTTATATTCCCAGCACCGACACCTATATTGAAAAGGAGACTGATATAAATGAGGAGATTGACAAGTTGCGTCACGCTGCTACCAGAGCTCTCTTTGAGCGTCGCGATCTGGTTATAGTGGCTTCAGTCTCTTGTATCTATAGTCTAGGTGCCCCTGAGGAGTATCATAGCTTTGCTCTCACTGTAAAAAGAGATGAGAATTATAACCGAGACAGGCTTGTCCGCCATTTGGTTGATATGCAGTATGAGAGGAATGATTTTGAGCTCACGAGAGGTAAATTTCGCATTAGAGGCGATACTCTGGAAATCCTGCCGGCTTATGAGGAGATAGCACT
>DAOUSX010000196.1 GCA_030627025.1 Dehalococcoidia bacterium | reverse complement strand
TTGTCATTGCGAGGAGTCCGTCAACTGACGGACGACGAAGCAATCTATACTGATCCTCCCTCCCCTGGCGGGAGGGAGTTAGAGGGAGGGGGAATTTCACCCTCACCCTATTCCTCTCCCATCAAGGGAGAGGAGGCTTTTCCGGGATTGCTTCGCTCTGCTCGCAATGACAATTAAGAAAGTCGCAATGACACCTCCTTCTTTGTCATTGCGAGGAGTCCGTCAACTGACGGACGACGAAGCAATCTATACCGATCCTCCCTCCCCTGGCGGGAGGGAGTTAGAGGGAGGGGGAAATTCCGCCGTCTGCATTGAATTATCCCCCTGATTCCGATTACAATGAAGCAAGAATGGACAAAGGCAAGGTATCCATAATTCTCCCGGCACTGAATGAAGCCGAGACAATCGGCAAAGTTATTGATGAAATACCCCTACAGGGTTTAGAGCAAGCAGGATATAACGTCGAGGTCCTGGTGGTTGATAATGGCAGCACTGACCAGACTGCTCAAATCGCCCAGGAAAAGGGAGCCAGGGTTATTACTGAACCCCGGAGAGGCAAGGGCAGAGCAGTCAGAACTGCTTTTGAACAGGTCAAAGCTGATTTCGTATTCATGCTTGATTCCGATTATACCTATCCCGCCACTTATATCCCTGAAATGCTCAAGCTTCTCAACCAGGGCTATTCCGTGGTAATAGGCTCCAGATTGAAGGGAAAAAGGGAAAAAGGCGCTATAAGCGGTTGGAACATGATAGGCAACCACGCACTTACCTTGATGGCAAATATATTATATCGTGCCAGGATAAGCGACGTATGCACCGGCTATTGGGGCTTTAAGGGCGAGGTTATACCCAAATTAAATTTATCTGCCACAGGCTTCAACCTGGAGGCAGAGCTACTTTCCCAGGTAGCTAAAAAAGGTTATCGCATAGGCGAGGTGCCTATCAACTACCGCTGCCGTTCCTCAACCAGCAAGCTCCACTCAATAAAAGCAGGACTCAGCATAGGACGGGCGTTAATTACCAGAAGGTTTTGACCTCCAATGAACTATCAAAACAAGATTGAAAGATACTTCGTTACCGGTGGCGCTGGGTTTATCGGCAGCCACCTTGTTGAAGTCACGCACTTATCTGGGGCAAAGTTTAGCTATACCGGTGGCAACCGTGGCTGGAGAGGCAATGTCCCGCAGGTAAGATATGATATAAGCAAAATAAGCCGCTTAAGCTGGAAAGCAAAGTATAATTCAGGCGAGGCAGTTAGAGAACAATAACGGATATACTGAGCAGTGTGATGTGATACATGGGAAACAAACTGGGCAAGGTGGTTTGATATGTTGGTCTCCGTGATAATACCCAGCTATAGCATGGAAAACTATGGCAATCTAGTAGACGCCATTGACAGCTTACTGAAGCAAAGCTATGCCGAAATAGAGATTGTGGTAGTCATCCATACCAATAAAGAGTTGTATGACAAAATAGCCAAAGCTTATATTGAGCAAAGTAAGGTAAAGGTTGTTTTCAGCGAGCAAAGCCTGGGAGCTTATGCCGCCAGGAATGTTGGCATCAAGGCTGCGAAAGGGGATATTCTTGCCTTTATCGATGATGATGCTGTAGCTGACGAGAAGTGGGTGGAGACTCTGGTTAATACTTACAAGGAACCTAACGCCATAGCAGTGGGGGGAAAGATATTGCCTATATGGCTTCCCAGCAAACCAGCTTACTTTCCAGAGGAACTTTATTGGCTAGTCGGCGTAACCCATAAGGGATTTGCCGAAGACAACATAACTGAGGTTCGCAATGCCTTTGGACCGAATATGAGCTTTAAAAGAGAAGTTTTTGAGCAAGTAGGCCTTTTCAACGAAAACTTGGGTTTCTCTAGACAGGGCACCCGCTACATACAGGCGGGCGAGGCCGAATTTAGCCTGAGAATGACAAGTAAGTTTGGTACAGGAACCATTTATAACCCTGATGCTATAGTGCATCATAAGATCCCTGTTTCAAAAGCAAGGCTAAAATTGCTGATTAAAAGGTCCTTTTATCAAGGATACTCCAAAGTACTGCTTCAAAAGCTGGGGCCTGCCGCGGACTCCATAACCGCTGAGAAGTCCTATCTCAAGAATTTACTGCTTAAATATATCCCTCAAAGGATGAAGAGAGTCTTCACAGGTCCCAACCGAGTAGCACAGACAAAACAGCTTTCAGTTTTAGCTTCCTGTGTTGCAGCAGCGGGCTTCGGTGTTGTGTATGGACATATAAGGCGGTGAAGTTACATTTTTAACAATAGTTAGACAAGCTTTCGGGTATGCCCCTCTTCCCCCGTCTGTTCTCTCCATATGATAGATGGCCCAGCATACATTGCTCTTATCAATCACTCGCCCTTCGTTCTCTTTTCTGCACAAATAATTTGGTTTGCCCCTAATTCAAATGTTTTGTACTGACATATAGAGAAGCCAAAATCTTGGAGTAGGTCTTTAATAACCTTATAAGAATAGATATGTACGTGGTGTTCTACAGCGCTCTTGCAGGTAAGCCCAAAAATGGAAAGGAGGCTATGAACCTTGTTCCCAAAAGGGGTCGGCGTCGTTATAATCATTTTTCCATTCTCTTTCAGCAGGTTATAGCACTGCTTTAACATATTGCTTGGGTCTTTGAGATGCTCGATAAATGCCAGCATCAAAATTGTGTCAAATTTATCGTTGGTTGGTATATTTTCACATTCTAAGTTCAGTGAATAAAATCGATGATTTTGATGTATTTTGCTCAGTCTTTCCTCTCGCTTAGCATCTAAATTTAAATCAATGCCAACATATTTTTGCTCACTATTCAACAATCGAGTAATATCTTCAGATGCAGAACCGCATCCGATATCCAATACATCACCTTTCAAGTATTTCTTAGCCACGCTTATCCTCTTCCTCTGTAAGTACCTGGTAAACACTAACCCTA
>DAOUSX010000167.1 GCA_030627025.1 Dehalococcoidia bacterium | reverse complement strand
CGAGATCACAGTTCTTGAGAAGTTTAAATGCCTGCCCAACTGGGATTGGGAAGTTCGGAACTACATTTTTGGAGATTTTAAGAGAAGGGGTATCAAGGTCTTCGAAGGCGTTGAGGTTAAGGAGATCAGGGGTGAGGGGAAAGTCGAAGCTGTTGTGGCTGAAGTTAATGGGAAAGTCACGGAGTTTCCCTGCGATGCAGTGATGTTGGCAGTTGCCCTAACACCTAATTCCGAACCGGCTGCCCCCTTGGGTGTAAAGATCGGAAAGCAGAATGAAATAGTAATCGACAAAGGATGCCGGACTAACATACCTGGCGTTTACGCTGTTGGAGATGTGGCCGGGCCGAATTACTTCATGGCTGTGGCAAGAAAACGCGGCATGATCGCAGCCAAGAACATCATGGGTGAAAATGTCGAATGGGATGACACCTTACCACTCCCTGATCATATATATCTACCCCCATTGGAAGCGACGATGGTTGGATTGACTGAAGCAGAGGCAAGGGAAAAATATGGTGATGTAGTGATTATTAGGGTGCCCTGGGGTGAACGACCAAAGAATACCAAGCCTCTGACATACATACCCGGCTTTGAAAATCAGGGCCTTCCTGTTTGCGGAAGGACAATGTCGTTGAATCTATTTTTCTATGGCGAGAATAGAAACGGACTGCACAAGGCCATTGTGGACCCGAAATCGAGGAGATATGTCGGCTTTCATCATGTTGGCGATGGAGCAAAAACCGCCTTCCAATACCTGTCTTATTTACTTCAGCAAGGCTGGACAGTGGATCAGATGGCAAATCTGCACGAGATCTTCCTTAATGCCGAACATTTCATCCAGCTGTCTCGTCTAGTTGCCGGGCAGAAAGAGTTGAAAGGTTATGCAGCACAGAAAGTGACAGAAGATTACACTAAATGATTCCTGCGGAATATTCGATTTGGCAGGGTGGGCTTCATTTTCAGGTAGTCTGTCCCGTTAAGGGTGGAGAATTTTATTTAGTTTGCGGAGTATTATAGGTAATAATAAGTTAAAGAACTCATATTCCTTTAAGAACTGCAATAGCTAATTTATCGACCGTCTCTGGCTAATAATTTAGCGGGCTCAGACTAAATTGTCGAAGTGTTATCTTTCATGAAAGGAGTAAAAAGTGGTCTCGGGAATTAAAAGGGCAATAGTTTTAATAACAGTTATACTATTGCTAATTATATGCAGCGGGGTACATTGTGCCCCACCACCTGAAGGTGAGGTCCGCATTGGATATCTGCTTGGTGATTTACACCACCTACCCTTCTTTATAGCATTAGAAAAGGGATTTTTCAAAGATGAGAGGATTAACGTAAAAGTAATCGGGCCTTTTGATGCTGGTACAGCTGAAATGGACGCATTAGTAGCTAATCAACTCGATATGGGCTATGTTGGAACGCCACCAGCACTTATTGCTGCAGCCAGAAAAGTTGACTTATCAATTATTGCCGGTGTTAATGCCGAAGGATCTGCTTTAATTGTAGATGAGACAATAAACAATGTTTCCGACCTGCGAGGCAAGAAAATTGCCACGCCATTACCTGGCTCCATTCAATATGTTATGTTGGGAATGCTGCTTGCTGAAAATAATATGAGCTATCGCGATCTTGAAATATTTCCCGGAACAATAAAACCACCTGATATGCCCGGAGTTTTAGAAACTGGGCACATAAATGGATATATTGCCTGGGAACCTTATGCTGCAAAGGCAGTAGTCATGGGTGTGGGTAAAGTGCTGGTTGAATCTCATGATATTTGGCCTGATCATCCTTGCTGTGTCCTAGTGACACGAAATGATTTTGCCGAGGAGAATCGCGCGATAGTCCAGGGCGTGATTAGAGCGCATAAGCGGGCAATCAAATTCATCGGGGAAAATCCAGAGGAGGCAAAGTCAATAGCTGTAAAATATACCAAGCTCGATGCTAAAACTATAGAAGAAGCACTACCACGTATTAAATTCAATTACATGGTAAATGTGGATGGAACTAGAAGATTTGTTAAAGAAATCGTATCTCTTGGTGAAACCGGTGTCATTTCGCCAATTATTCGGTCTGAAGAAGTTCCAGACATAGACATTTTTATTAGCAAAGTTATTGATTTAAGCTTCTTAGAAGGGTGAAGAAAAGGCGTCTATTCCGCATACTTTCAATTGCCATTTTTCTCTTGATATGGGAATTTGCTGCACTCCTAGTTTCCAAGCCACAGATTTTTCCAACGCCAATCGACGTTTTAATTGCCTTTAAAGTGCTATTACTTTCGACTGGACCACCAAGAGTTGAGTGGGCGGGTGAATTGCTAGGGCATAGCCTTATAAGTCTTACTAGAGTTGTAGCAGGATTTTGTATCGCATCACTTTCAGGGATTTTGCTTGGAATTGTTATGGGATGGTGGCAGCCAATTAGAAATTTAATAGAGCCAATCATCGAAATCCTACGACCAATTCCACCATTAGCCTGGATACCTCTGGCGATGCTCTGGTTTGGTCTTGGTTTCGAGCCAGCGGTATTTTTAATTTGGCTTGGAGCTTTTTTCCCGATCCTTCTCAACACTATACTCGGAGTAGAGGGTACGTCGAAAAATTTAATTGAAACTGCCAAAACACTTGGTGCAAAACAGAGAGAGTTGCTTCTTAAAGTAGTAATACCTTCAGCTACCCCCGCTATAATGACAGGTCTAAGTGTTGGTTTCGGAGTGGGTTGGATGTGTTTGGTAGCTGCAGAGTTGACTGGTTGTAACTCAGGATTAGGATTTATGATCATGTACTATCACTGGACGATGGAGCCGGCTAAAACAATTGTAGGCATGCTGATGATAGGCTTCATTGGTCTGTTAATTTTCATGATTTTGAAGAGAATCGAGAATAAGCTGTTAGCCTGGCGAGAGGAAATCTGATGGAACCAAAAATTAAAGTTGCGCATCTTTCTAAAGTCTTCTCAGACAGCAAGACTGGTATAGACACCCAAGCGCTCCTAGATATAGATTTAGAAGTGAATGATGGTGAACTGTTCTGTCTTGTTGGACCATCTGGCTGCGGCAAGACTACTTTTTTAAGGATTGTTACTGGCCTAGAAACACCGAGTAGCGGCGCAGTTTACCTAGGGGGCCATATCGTTAATACCCCTGGGCCAGACCGTGGATTAGTTTTTCAGGAGTTTGCCCTTTTTCCGTGGAGGACTGTAGCGGAAAATGTTGTGTTTGGGCTGGAAATCTCAGGCATTCCATCGTCTCAACGCAAGCAAATTGCCAATAAATATATTAATTTGGTTGGGCTGGCTAGAAAGGAGCATAAATATCCTAAAGAGCTTTCTGGGGGTATGAAACAAAGAGTTGCAATTGCAAGAGCTTTGGCAAACAATCCAGAAGTTTTGTCGATGGACGAACCCTT
>DAOUSX010000013.1 GCA_030627025.1 Dehalococcoidia bacterium | reverse complement strand
TAATGATGCTTGCCTATCCTCATTTTCCGCCTTTTAGAAGCACGTTATCTATCAATCTCGTTTTGCCTATACGGACGGCTAAAGAGGCTAGGGCGGGGCGGTTAATTGCCTTTAGCTCTTCCAGGGTGTTGGCATCGGCGATGCTGACATAGTCGATTCGGGCTAGTGGTTCTTTCTGGATGAGTGAGGTCATCTCATGACGAATTTTATCGGCGTCTTTCTCCCCACCTTGCCATAATTCCCTGGCAAGGGAAAGAGCTCTAAATAGGACGATAGCTGCCTGGCGTTCTTCAGGGTTGAGGTAGGTATTGCGGCTGCTCATAGCCAGGCCGTCGCTCTCCCTAATTGTGGACACAACTGTGATTTCCAGGTTCATGCTTAAATCAGCCACCATCTTTTTGATCACCACTGCTTGCTGGGCATCCTTCTGACCGAAGTAGGCTCTGGTTGGCTGGATGATGTTGAATAGCTTGGCACAAACTGTGATCACTCCGCGGAAATGTTCTAGTCTGGATGCACCTTCAAGCCTTTCGGTTACCCCTTCTACGTCTATCCAACTGCTAAATCCCGATGGATACATCTCCTCCTCAGAGGGCACGAAGACGATATCCACCTTCTCCCTTTCCAGTAGTTCAAGGTCACGCTCAAGATCTCGAGGATAATCTTGGAAATCCTCACCAGGTCCGAACTGGGTGGGATTGACGAAGATGCTGACCACAACTGTGGAATTTTCCTTCCTCGCCTGCCTTACCAGGCTTAGGTGACCTTCGTGGAAATAGCCCATGGTAGGCACGAAGCCGACAGGCTCATTGAGCTGGCGCCTTAGTTTTCTCATTTCGGTAACGGTCTTTACTACTTGCATTTTCACCCTCACCCTCACCCTGGCCCTCTCCCGTCAAGGGAGAGGGAATCTAATGGGATTGCTTTGCTTCGCTCGCAATGACATCTTTTTTTGTCACCCTGAGCTGCACCAGATTCTTCGCTACGCTCAGAATGACCAAAAACGAAGTACTCCCTCAGAATGACAGAGGGAGGGTGCTGGCAATGACTTCCCTCATTGTCATTGCGAGGCATGGAATGCCGAAGCAATCTCATCGCTATTTGCCTCGGGGGTGCTTCGCTTTGCCCGCAGTGACAGGGGGAGGCGGCGATTGTGTTTATTAGCTGTATGTTTACCCTCACCTTGATCCTCTCCCGTCAAGGGAGAGGGAATTCAAAATAGTTCTCCCTCCCCTGGCGGAAGGGAGTTAGAAGGAGGGGGAATTCTCGTTGACAATGACACATAATTACCTCTGGAGAGACTCGAGGAGGCGTTCGTCCATGGTGTAGCTCTGTTTCATAGTGGGGAAGCTACTGGACTTAACCTCGGTCACATAGTCTGTGACAGCGGTTTTTATGCTATCAGCTAATTTAGCATATTGTTTAACATGTTTAAGAACGAGGTCGCAGTAAAGCCCGAGCATATCGCTGCTTACCTGAACCTGACCATCGCAATCAGGTCCAGCACCGATGCCGATAATAGGGATGGATACTGTCTCCGTAATTAACTTGGAAAGAGGTGCCGGCACGCATTCTAAAACGATGGAAAAAGCACCCGCCTGCTCTAATATTTGAGCATCTCTAAACAGCTTCCTTGCTGTCTCAGGGGTTTTCCCCTGCACTTTAAAACCGCTAAGCTGGTACATGGATTGTGGGGTAAGACCCATATGACCCATAACTGGTATGCCGCAATCAACGAGGCGTTTTACAACCTCAGCAATAACTTCACCACCTTCGAGCTTAACTGCCTGTGCACCACCTTCCTGGATAAGTCTTCCAGCGTTATGCAAAGCATCGGCTACACTGGTATGGTAGGTCATAAATGGCATATCGCCCACTATCAAGGCTTTGTTAGCACCTCTGACCACAGCTTTGATGTGATGAATCATGTCGTCCATGGTTACCGGGATAGTTGACTCATAGCCCAACATCACCATTCCCAGGCTATCCCCAACGAGTATTAAAGGTACACCTGCTTCATCAATGATTTTAGCAGTTATATAATCGTAGGCAGTAAGCATGGGTATTTTTTCTTTCCTTTGTTTCATTGCTTTTATTTCACTGATAGTAACTCGCATTGTGTCACTCCTTCTATTTCATAGTTAGCAGGTCTTCTACCCATTCTTTCCCTTTCGTCTCCACAATCCTGTTATTTTCATCGACATAAACCATCTTAGGGATTACATTTATCGCTTCATTATCGGGGACATGGCAATAAGAGAGGATGATAATTATGTCTCCTTTAGCAGCAAGCCTGGCGGCAGCTCCGTTAATGCAAATTGTTCCTGAATTTGGCTCAGCTTCAATGGCATAGGTATTAAACCTGGCGCCATTATTAATGTTCAGCACCTCTACCTGCTCGTAAGGCAAAATGTCGCTTGCCTCCATGAGGGATTTATCTATGGTAATGCTGCCTTCATAATCAACATCGACCTGGGTAACCCGGGCGCGGTGGATTTTGCCTTTCAACATAGTTCTCATTGGCTACCTCCCTGTACCATTTGTAAACAGAGCCTTTAGTTCCTTAGCTTTATATTCGTCGATTTTTCCCTTCTTTAGAGCGATGGGAATGGTCTGAAGTCCTAACGCTTTGTAAGTACCAATCAACGAGGAATTCATAGCTTCAAGGGCAGTTAGATGTTGCTTATAGTGCCCAAATCACCGCGGGATACAGGCCCGGTGAGGCAATCGGGCAAACCGATATTATCGATGTTGTTCACTGTTCCTTGCAGCAAGGGGATGAGGGCTCTGGTTGCTTTTTCCGGGGGCACTCCAAGGGTTTGCCATAAATCTATAGCTAGCTCAACCAAAGTTACCATGTAATTACAGGCAAACACAGCTCCGGCGTGATAAATCACCTTGTCTCCTGGCTTAAGTACTATCCACTCGCCATCCAGGAGGGAAGCCAGTTTTTTTAGCGTTGATAGAAGAGGTTCCTCAGCTTCGAGGGCGAAGGTGGAGCCAGGGAGGTTTTCCACAGCTTGTTTAATACTTGCGAAAGTTTGTAGAGGATGGAAGGAGCCTGTATTAGCGCCTGCTTGCTCAGCTGGCTTGAGGATATCAAGTGAATGAGCGCCACTGCAGTGCACCACACTCTTACCGGGATGCCAGTGGACTTCATTAATCACTTCCGGGATGGCATCGTCAGGGGTGGTGATGAAGATTAACTCAGCGGCATCAGCTACCTCCTGTGGCGATGAATAGGCACGGCAATGAGGTAGGGAACTAGCCAGCCTTTCTGCTGAGGTTAAGTTCCGGCTGGATACTGCAATTATTCTGGCCCTTTTCCGGGAGAGCCTTGTTGCCAGAGCTGTTCCTACGGTTCCTGTGCCAATAAAGCCAATCTCTAACATGATGTTGCCACCTTGCTGGCAGATATGCCTGCCATCGTCTCGGATTTAGTTATCGCTCTAACTATTGCAGTGGACATCACCTCAGCGGCTACCAAGCCGAGTAAGGTGATGTCACATTTCTTTTCTCCCAGGGAAAGGGTGAAGATTACATCGCCATCAAACATGGTAAGGTAAGGGTCAACAGTGCGGGCTATGCCTGCTACTGCCATCTGCGCCAGCTTGTTCGCTTGTGCTTTATCAAGCTGAGCGTTAGTAGCTACTACAGCGACTGTGGTGTTGGGCAAGAGGCCTGCTCCTTTGAATTGCGCGCCCTTCAACAATTCTGAAGTGCTCCAAAAACCGTCTCCATCAGAGCGATGGGGACCAGCGATGATTTCCCTTGTTTTGGGGTGAATAACGTCGCCAACGGCGTTTTCCACTGCCAGGGCAGCCACTATAACATCATCGGTTAGTTTCTGACTGGCGGTTCCCAAGCCACTTTTGGTGGCTTTATCTATGCCGAGAATCTTTCCCACCGCTGCTCCAGTTCCTGCGCCGACGCATCCTTCAGGGACTTCTCCATCAGTGGCAGCGAGGCAGGCTTGATAGCCATGATCAGCGTCAGGTCTCGCCTTTGGGTCACCCACCACTAAATCGTAAATAATAGCTGCGGGAACGATGGGAACCTTGCCAGCAGCGGTCTGGTGACCGATTCCTCGCTCCTCAAGGTATTTCATGACACCCCCAGCCGCCTGTAAACCAAAAGCACTGCCTCCACTGAGAAGAATGGCGTGGACTTTTTCCACCAGGTTTCCAGGACGAAGCACATCAGTCTCCCTTGTCCCCGGGGCTGAGCCACTGACATCGACTCCGGCCACCGCTCCCTGTTCACAAAGAACAACGGTGCAGCCGGTCATTCCTTCTCTATCGGTATAGTGCCCTACCTTGATTCCGGGGACATCCGTTATACTGTTATACATCGCCAACCAAAAAAAGCCCTCCTGGCAACACCAAGAGGGCCTTTTGTACTTTTTCTTACCGTCCCGGTCACTGCCGATCCGAGCGGATACCGCCAAATCTTATTATATTTAAGCTCACCGCTACATTCGTCGGTGGCAATCTTTAAGGGTAGCACATGTTTTTAAATTCGTCAATAGCCTCTACTTTGAGATGGTTGATGGCACATTGGCTTCCCTCCTTGTCGTTGTCGGGCACGCTTCCCCCGTCATTGCGAGGGACTTTAGTGCTGAAGCAAACTCATCGCTATTTGCCTCGGGATTGCTTCGCGGAGCCTGTCCTGAGCGAGATTCTTCGGTCTCTTTGCTCCCTCAGAATGACAAGGAGCGAAGGGCTCGCAATGACATAAAAGGGCAGGCAATGACATCCTTTTTTGTCACCCTGAGCGATAGCGAAGGGTCTAAAAGAGATTGCCACGCCTTCGGCTCGCAATGACAACAAAAAAGTGGCAATGACATAAAAGGGCAGGCAATGACACAAAAGGGCTGGCGATACGGAAGGTTGTCAACTTGTCCCTCATCAAGTTATCATCATTGGGCGTTTACTGAGGTTTAGGATGGCCAAGTGGGGAGCTAAAACAGAAGGAAGTAATCTAGGTAACAGGAGGAAAGATGTTAGCCTTGGAAGGGATTAAGATTCTGGATTTATCGGGGCTTGCGCCTGGCGCTTTTTGCACCATGATACTGGGAGACTTTGGTGCCGAGGTGATTAAGGTTGAGATGCCTACTCCTTCTCCCCTTGCTGGAGCAGGACCTTCCCCAAAAGGTGAAGAAAGGAGAGCTGAAGCAGCCTATTTTGCCTATAATCGCAATAAGAAGAGCATGGGGCTCAATCTCAGGTCAGATAAGGGGCGTCAGATATTCTACCGTTTGGCACAGCAGGCAGATGTTATTATCGAGGGTTACCGACCGGGAGTGGTCAAGCACTTAGGAGTGGATTATGACACTGTAAGCAAGTCAAATCCTAAGATAGTATATTGTTCGCTTAGTGGATACGGTCAGGATGGTCCTTATTGTAATTTTTCGGGGCACGACATTAACTATATCTCTCTGGCCGGGGTTCTCGGCTTAATGGGTCCGCCAGGGGCTCCGCCGGTTGTTCCAATGAATCTAATTGCTGATCTTGCTGGAGCATCTTTATACGGGGTCATCGGTATTCTGATGGCTTTGCTTGCCAGAGATAGAACGGGCAAGGGGCAATATGTAGATGTGGCCTATATGGATGGAGCCTTATCTCTTCTGGGAGAGTTTACTGTAGCCTATTTCCTTGCTGGATTGGTTCCCAAGAGGGGGGAAACGGCGCTCCACGGTGCCTACCCTTATTACGGAGTATATGAAACCAAGGACGGCAAATATGTGACCATTGGCTGTGTTGAGCCTCATTTCTGGGAAAGCTTGTGTAAATTATTTGGTAGGGAGGACTTTATCCCATACCATTTTTCCGTCACCCACATTCTGGGCAGGGCGGAGGATAAAAAATGGGATGAGATACGCTCTTTCCTGGAGCAGACTTTCTTGACCAAGACCAGACAAGAGTGGTTTGAATTGCTAACCGAAAAGGATATTCCTGTGGGGAAAGTTTATGCGCTGGACGAGGTTTTCTCTGACCCTCAGGTAATTCATCGTCAAATGGTGGTAGACGTGGAGCATCCTACTTTAGGCAAAGTCAGGCAACTGGGCATAGTGCCCAAGCTATCAGACACCCCGGGAAAAGTGAGGAACTTATCTCCTCTTCTTGGTGAGCATACCGATGAAATATTGTCAAGTTTGGGCTACACCAAGGAGGAGATTGACAAATTGCGACAGGAAGGCGCAGTAGGTTAATCAAGATGGAGAAATGCGTTTTTTGTGACATCGTTGCTGGCAAAATATCCAGTGATATTATTTATCAGGATGAAGATTTTCTTGCCTTCAGGGATATCCACCCCCTGGCGCCTGTTCACATTGTTATCATCCCTAAAGCTCATATTTCATCTTTAGCCGGGGTTGGTGAACGGCAGGAAGGGCTTATGGGACGCCTTATATTGTTAGCTGCGAAGCTAGCTGGGAAGGAAGAGATTGCTGATAGAGGCTATCGCCTGGCGATAAATTGTGGGCCTGAAGGAGGACAGGTTATCCCCCATCTTCACCTGCATCTCCTTGGTGGCCGGAAGTTAGCTGACCAGCTTGGCTAAGCCTCTTCGCCAGGTGTCATTCTGAAGCCAAAGGCTGGAAATCTCCAGATTGATTTGTGAGGCTTGTGTTGCGCGTCATAAGATTCTTCGCTACCTCTTCGCTTTGCTCAGAGCTTCGGCTCAGAATGACCGAGGGAGGGCGTTCGCCATAACTCCTCTTATTGTCATTGCGAGGCACGCAGGGCCGAAGCAATCTCATCGCTATTTGCCTCAGGATTGCTTCGCTACGCTCAGAATGACGTAGAAGTGGCTCGCAATGACAATGTAGACCGGGAACCAAGCATGATGGCTGGATATTAAGCTAAGGAATTTAGTTTTGCTATTACCTCTTGTATCGCTTCATCAGGGGTGGATGCTCCAGCGGTAATGCCGATGCGGTGCTTACCATCAAGCCAGGATTGGGCTATCTCTTCCGCTGTTTCCACTAGGTGAGTTTCCACAATGGAGGAGCAAGCTTCAGCAAGTCGTTTGGTATTAGCACTATCATGCCCTCCTATTACTATGACGAGCTGGCTTTTTCGGGCAAGCTTTGTTGCTGTTTCCAGCCTCGCCTGTATTGCGTGACACAGGGTGTTGATGATGCGTATCTCAGCGGTTTTCGGCATAAAGGTAGTGACAAGCTGAGTGGCGAAATCTGTGAAAGAAGCTTTGCTTTGAGTGGTCTGGGAGATTACGCCGAGGCGGGATGATAGTAGAGACTGCTTCGCTTCGCTCGCAATGACATTGCCTTGGGTGTGAACGATAATTTGTTTCATGCTGAGAGCAGCCATCCCTTTCCCCTGTGCCCAGCCTAACAGTCCCTTTACTTCAGAATGCTCTTCCTCTCCGAAGATAATGATGGTAAAGTCAGCCTGGGCCAGTTTGGCGGCAGCCAATTGAGCTCTTTTGACTATGGGACAGGTGGCGTCAATGATGTGGAGCTTGTGTGCTTCCATTTGCAATACCGTATCAGGGCCCACCCCGTGAGTGGGTATGGCGACAACTTTCCCCGTCGTTTCCTCTAAGCTAGCTATCATATTCACGCCTGCTTTGTGGAGCTGTTGCACCAATCGTTGGTTATGTGCCACCGGCCCCAGTATCTCCACCTTTCCATATTCGCTTGCGGCTTCGGTCAATAACTTTATTGCCCTCCTTATGCCAAAGCACAACCCGATTTCCCGAGCTACTTCAATCTCCATGTTCTGTATAGACACCTTGATATTCATGGGGGAGGAGGGTAGCTATTTCTTGCATCATTAAATCGGTTAGCGTTTTCCTTTGCAGCTTGGTTAGCCTGCCGTCAGGTTGGGGAAGATAGAAGGGCTTCCCGATGTTGATGACTATGTGGGGACGCTTCCACAGCCAGCTTATCCCATGAATCTTATCCGTGCCACTGATGCCTACGGGAAGGATGGGGATGTGCATTCGTGAGGCGAGTAGAGCAAGCCCAGGCTTGCCAGCCTGAAGTTTCCCCTGGTGGCTTCTTTTCCCTTCAGGGAATATCCCGATAACCGAACCTTTGTTCAGCGTTTGTTCAACTTGTTTGAGCAGTTTTCTGGTGTCATTAAATGTTCCCTGGCGATATACTACTAAAGCACCTGCCCAGCGGAGGAGAGACCTCAATATAGGATAATGGAACAGCCGCTCTTTAGCCATGTAAATTATCCACCGGGAGACGCCGAATAACAGCAATTCGCCATCAATAACATGCACGTGGTTGGCGACCACGATGAGTGGACCAGATGGAGGCACGTTTTTCCTGCCTCTAACTTCCCAGGAGAGGAAAATATGATATAAAGGCTTAATGATGGTTACTGCAATCTTTTGAGATCGGGTCATTGCTTTGTTGCTAGGGAATATATTTTATCAACCACTTGTTTCAGGGGGAGTTTTTCGGTATCGATGATTATAGCGTCGCTGGCGGGTTTAAGCGGGGAGATAGAGCGAGTGAAGTCGGCTTCATCTCGCTCTATCAGGTCAGCAAGTATACTCTCATAATTTATGTTAACCCTTTTTTGTGATAATTGCTTATAGCGACGGGAAGCCCTCTCTTCGACCGAAGCGGTAAGGAAGACCTTCAGTTCAGCTTGCGGTAGTACCACCGTGCCGATATCCCTTCCCGCCATTATTATTCCGCCTCGCTGAGCTACCATTCGCTGTGCTGCCACCATTGCCCGTCGTACCCCGGCTACCTTTGCTACTATGGCGACGTTTTCATCCACTTCAGGTTGGTTTAGCTTAGCGGAGGCATTGTGGCCATCAATGAGCGGGGAGAGTCCCCCCTTATTGTTGGGCACAAAGTCAAACCTGGTTATCCCTGCTAATCCGGAAAGCTTATCTTCGTCTTCCAGAGGAATGCCTGAATTGATTGCTTTCCAGGTGAAAGCACGATACATAGTGCCTGTGTCGAGGAAAAGATAGCCCAATCGTTGAGCAAGTAAGAGTCCTACACTGCTCTTACCCGCTGCTACGGGACCATCTATAGTAATTAATCTTGGCTTCAAATTCCTATTTCATCATCTTATATCTCAAAGTAAGCTGTCAAGAGTCCCTTCTCTGCATGTCATTGCGAGCCGAAGGCATGGCAATCCCCGGAAAACAAAATTCTAAATACTAAATCCGAAATACTAAATAATATCAAATGATCAAAATTCAAGTGCCCAAAACAGTTTTGAGCTTAGATTTTTGAGTTTGTTCAGGATTTAGTGCTTGGCATTTTGGATTTGTCTGTCATGGGAAGCGGGGGTTAGAGGGGAGCGTGGCAATTCCTGTTGCTATCCCTGTGCTCCATTTTGGGCTATAATTAGGGGAAAATATGCCAGCGTAGCTCAGTGGTAGAGCAGCGGTTTCGTAAACCGCAGGTCGGGGGTTCAAATCCCTTCGCTGGCTTGGAGGCGAAATGAGCAAATTGGTCGATAAGTTGTGCTGTTTTTCTAAGCCTTCTCCCCAAATGGGCTTTCGTCCTGCTAGCTCTGAATCAGCAGCGCCGACGATGTTGCTTATCGCCGGCATAAGAGATGGGGATGTCACTGGAGCTAAAGCAATAGCCAGTAGCGATGTGGATGCGGGGTTGATATTCGAGCGGGTGGAGATGGGTAATTTGAGCCAAATGGCTGAGGCTACAGGGAGTATCCCGATAGGTGTGTTTCTGGGGGAGGGGAATAGCGATAAGGTGGCTGAAATTGCTACCTCGGGCTGTGACTTCGTTGTTTTTGATGTGAAGGCGCCGGTAGAGACACTGGAAATAAAGGGATTGGGGAAGTTTCTCGCTGTAGAGATGTCCTCAGGGTACGATTTAATCAGACCCATTGGCGAGCTTGAGGTTGATGGTGTGGTTCTAGTTAATCGAGAGCCAGTGCTCGCCATTGAGCACTTACTTTTGTGTCGACGATTTGGGTCAATGATAACCAAGCCAATCTTGGTCGAGGTAGCTTCACCGACAAAAGCAGATGTTAGCACTCTATGGGAAGCTGGCGTGGATGGCATAGTTGTTCCTCCGGGAGGGTCGCTGGAGCAACTTTCCAAACTGAGGGAAACTATTGCCAGTTTGCCTCAGCGCAAAAGAAGGTGGGGGGGAATTGAGGTGACGCTTCCTCATTACGGTGGTATGGCTGTTGCGGAGGAGGAAGAGGAGGAGGAGGAAG
>DAOUSX010000178.1 GCA_030627025.1 Dehalococcoidia bacterium | reverse complement strand
GTATTTTTTGTTGATGATAATTTCATCGGCAACAAACGGAAATTAAAGTCAGAAATTCTGCCGGCAATAATCGAATGGATGGAAGAGAAAAAACACCCCTTTTCACTTTTCACGGAAGCATCTATAAATCTTGCCGATGATGAAGAGCTAATGCGACTGATGGCCGAGGCAGGGTTTGACCAGGTATTTGTTGGCATCGAAAGTCCGAATGAGGAAAGTCTAGCCGAATGTAACAAACTGCCAAACAAAAATCGTGATTTACTGGCATCAGTCAAGAAGATTCAAAACCACGGTTTCCAGGTGCAGGGAGGATTTATTGTAGGTTTTGATAGCGACCCACTGTCGATTTTTAAAAGCCAAATCAGTTTCATTCAAAAGAGTGGAATCGTTACTGCTATGGTCGGTGTGCTAATGGCTCCTCCGGAAACAAGACTATACAAACGTTTGCAAAAGGAGAACCGTCTGTTACCAGGTGGCTCTGGTGACAATACAGACGGTTCAACCAATTTCATCCCCAAAATGGGCCGAGAAAGACTTGCTAGCGGCTATAAGCACATCCTGAATACAATCTATGCGCCCAAGCCATACTATGAACGTATTAAAACCTTTCTAAAAGAGTATAAACCTAAAAACAAAAGAAAAGGCAATATTAGCCCTCGCTATATTATAGCATTGATTAAATCTATGTTGGTTTTGGGTATCAAGGAAAGAGGGAGGAGGTATTATTGGAGGCTGTTTGTCTGGACGTTGCTGAAAAAGCCCAAGTCTTTCCCCTTATCCATAGCCTTTGCTATACAGGGATTCCATCTCCGCAAGGTCGCCAAGAAAATACATGTGCCCCCAATTAGGGATGTCGACGAACTGGAGCAAGCAGTAAACTAGTGGCTAAACAAAATTAGTCGCTAAAAGTGTGAGTCTAACTCTGTCAAATTGCCAATCCGGTGGCGGTCACTGACCTCCATGTTGGGCATTGCTCAGAAACTTTCTAGCAAATTTGAACTTAAGTTTCGGGTGTGCCGCACTCACTTGCTTGACCTTTAAGCGTTTCGATAGCATGAGGGAGGGCTGGGAGTACTACCTCGAGACACTCACGCACCGCTTTGGGACTGCCGGGAAGGTTAATAATTAAGCTACTCCCTCGAGTGCCAGCGACTGCTCGACTCAACATAGCGTGCGGAGTCTTCTTAAGGCTTTCAGCCCTCATTGCTTCAGCAAAGCCAGGGACAACCCTATCCACCGCTGAGAGCGTTGCCTCAGGGGTAACATCCCTGGGGCTAAGTCCAGTGCCACCTGTAGTGAGGATTACATCTAAGTTATCCTCATCAGCCCACTTAATTAGCTTTTGGACAATGAACTCCTTCTCATCAGGAACGACATCATAATTTACAATGCAGACATCTAGCCGGGAAAGGATTTGGCGAATAGCTTCCCCACTTTTATCCTCACGCTCTCCACGCCATCCTTTGTCACTGATGGTTAATATTCCCACGGTAAACATTTTCTTCGCCCTCACCCTCCCCCTCCAAGGGAGAGGGAAGATTTGTCACCTTTAGAGATTGCTTCGTCACTTATGTTCCTCGCAATGACGGGAGGAAGGCTCACAAAGTCGTTCCTTCATGGCTTGTTTCTTATGGAAATATCGAGGTTTCTTATCTCCTCAACGCCCTTTAATGTTGAAACCATAGCTAGCAAGACTTTGGCGATAATGTCTTTAACGAAAGGCTTGATAAAAACCTGCTTGCCATTAATGAAAAGAGAAGTAGCGCCGTTGCCTTGGAGGATGAAATCTCTTTCTATAAAGTCAGCTATTGCCTGGGTATCACTCGGCGGGAACTGAGGCACATTGATGTCCAATACCTCGTCAGTAACAATGGCAGAGAGCATCTTAACAGGACATAAGAAGTCCTCTCCAAGCTCTTTCCTGTAAACTTCAATCTTAGGAGCCTTACCCTTCTTAAATCCTTCAAATAGAACCAGATCAAAGTCGATGCCAATAAGATGCAAGATCTCTTCAATATTAGAATCATGGTCTACACTTTTAATGCTGGCCAGCTTATCAGGGGAGCTAACAGCTACAGCGTCGCTGCCTGCTTCGGCAAACCTCCAGCTATCCTTTCCTGGCTTGTCTACTTCCATTCCGCCCGGGCTGTGTTTTACAGTGGCAACGCGGTACCCTCGCCTCTTGAACTCTGGGATCAATCTCTCGATGAGCTGCGTTTTGCCACTTCCTGTTTTACCCACGATAGAGACAACTGGTAACATTCGCCTACTCCCCTAGTAGCTGGTCTTCGCTCCAATCTAGCATCTGAACCTGCACCATGTCCCCTGCCTTAACCCCCTTGCTATTTTCAGGAATAATAGCCAACCCGTTAGCCTTTGCCATGGATGTTAATATTCCTGAACCTTGGGGTCCAGTAGTGTGGGCATGATACTGACCACCACGCTTGGTAACAATCACTCTGGTGTATATACGGCGTCCATCGGTATTTTTAATATCATCTTCGATAACTGCTTGAATTGTTGGCTTGGCAAAATTATTCTTCCCCATCATCTTTAAGATGGCAGGACGGGCAAATTGCTCAAAGGTAACCATGGAACTAACTGGGTTGCCTGGCAGGCCCAGATGTGGTAGCCTTTTCTCTCTTCCCTTTTCCTTCTTACTAAGCACCCCAAAGGCTGACGGTTTTCCTGGCTTCATGCACACCGTCCAGAGAGCGATCTCGCCACGCTTTGCCAGAACATCCTTCACTACATCGTAATCGCCGAGAGATACACCTCCAGAAGTGATCAGCATGTCTGCATTCAATCCTTCATCGATTCTTTCATTGAGTGACTGTACCGAGTCACGCCCTATACCAAGGATTTTGGGAATGCCGCCATAGCGCAGCACTTGGGCGGCAATAGTGTAGGTATTGCTGTTATATATTCTGGCCGGTGGTAATGGCTGGTCAATATCTACAAGCTCATCACCAGTAGCTAGAACTGAGATAACTGGGCGGCGAATAACTTTTGCCCAAGAATATCCTAAGGAAGCCAGCACGCCTATCTCAGCAGGGCGAAGTATCCTCCCCTCTTCCAAGATTAATGTCCCTTTAGCGATATCCTCACCTTTATGCCGAACATTCAGTCCCTTCTCTGCTTGGCGTAATATACCAATTTGGGGCGGGCTATCCCCACGTGTCTTCCGTGTCGC
>DAOUSX010000177.1 GCA_030627025.1 Dehalococcoidia bacterium | reverse complement strand
GCATCAATTTCATTAACTACTTGGGCCTCCAGATAATCCAAGGTGTAGTCCATAACTATGGGAGCTCCAGTCTTACCCATCTTGTAATTCACCTGAGCAAATTTATCGATGTCCCTCCCAGACTTAAAACCAAAATTCCCAATCAAACTCACAGGTGCATCACGGGATAAAATCGAGACAGCGAAAACACGGCTGCTGTGGATAAACTCATGAGTGAGATTCTGTTTATTAATACTCACCGCGATGGTAGGTGGTTCGGAGGTAATCTGAAATACCGTATTGGCAATTTGCCCGTTAAGTTTGCCTTCTTTAGCAGAGGTTACTACATATAAACCATAGGATATTTTATGCAACGCTTTTAACTCCATTTTTATTCTCCAGTATGTATAAGTACCATTCTACCTATGTAAGATTAGTCCGTACTTTCTAATTTCATCATTTACTATACCCTGTTTAGGCGCCATTCAAGGAAGGGTGCTCCGTTCTGACAAACCAGCCCACCGGGTCACTAAGATATTCATAGGAATCAACGAGAGCAAGGTAATGCCCTCTTTCCTCAGCAGCCACAGCTAGATAGAACTCTTTCTCAATAGGATAGGTTGCTTCTGCACTACGGGCCTGGTAAAAGGCATAACTCTTGTTTTCCATATCCAGGCCTACCTTTATTGCTTCAAGCTCATCCCCAGCCACCTTTACACCGGTACCCAATTCCTTAGTGGCCTTGGTAAATATAGACTTAAGCCTTTTCTTGGTTCCAGATGGTGGTTTGACATCAGGCCAAACCCGACCTTTCTTAAGTACTCCATACATCTCCTCAAATTTTTTACAGTGACCATCCTCTTCATCAGCCAGCGTTTGAAACAGCTTTTTCACTAGCTCGTTACCACTTTCCCGACCTACCCGCTGGTAAAATTCCTTACCATCGACTTCCATGTGAATCGCTTCCTGCAGTATCTCCATCACTTTGGGCCCTTCTTCTAGTATCATTCTTAATACCTCTCCTTTCTAAGCTAACTTTTTCTTGAGGCTGGAAAACTGTCTTACAGTGGCCTCACTGCTTCCAACATGAATAAATAAAAGCTGCTAACCCACATGAGGTTAGCAGCTCCACTTATGAGCTTCCTCGATAAATGCCTTCTCCTTACCTCAGGTACACTCACCCTTATCCCCTAAATAATTAAATACCAAGACACCAAAGGAAAACTTTATAGAAAGAAATATTAACCCTTTTCCAGAAAAAATTAAATGCCCGGTTCAGTTGCTAAGCAATCAGGAAGGTAAAACTACTATTTACACCCTCGCCGTATATGGCTCCTCATGTCCAATTACCCTACACAAAGCTAGACTATCCCCACCGGATCTACGTCTACAGTCCATCCTGGTGGCAAAGTTATGCCTGACAAAACTTGAGTCGGTGCATGCCCTCTAAGAATTAGCTGCCAGCGATATCTTCCCCTGAGCCTGGAGACAAAAGCAGGTGTAGGTCCGATTAAGCTCAAATCAGTTATACCCCGGCTCTCTTTTTCACTAAGGATAGTATTAACTATCCTTTCTGCTCCACGGCGGCACAGCTCCTCGTTGGTATGATTATAAACCAGGCGAACGAAGTGGCTGAAAGGAGGATAATTAAACAGGCGCCTGTATTCTATCTCTTGATTGTAAAAGCCTATATAGTCATGTTTGGCAGCTGCTTGAATAACGTAGTTCTCAGGAGAATACGTCTGGATAAAAACTTCCCCTGCTTTGGGTCCACGTCCTGCCCTTCCTGCTACCTGACACAGAAGCTGAAAGGTGCGCTCACCAGCACGGTAATCAGGAAGGTTAAGCCCCGTATCAGCGCTGATTATCCCGGCTAAGGTCACCAGAGGCAAGTCCAATCCTTTAGCTATCATCTGAGTGCCAATGAGTATGTCCGCTTTATGCTCACGAAAACTAGTTAGCAGCTTTTCGTGGGCATGTTTTTTTGCAGTCACATCCCTATCCCAGCGAAGCAGTCTTATCCCGGGGAAGAAACGCTTTACTTCATCTGCTACTTTCTGAGTGCCAATGCCCAGAAACTTAAAGTAATGACCGGAACACTGGGGGCAAGCTCGAGGTGCCGGAATGGCATAGTGACAGCGATGACAGGTTAGCTTTTTCTCCACTGAATGGTAGGTAAGGGCTACCGAGCAGCGTGGACAACGAAAGACAAAGCCACAATCACGGCACTGTATAAAAGTGGCTGTGCCACGGCGGTTGAGAAAAAGAATTATCTGCTCACCTCGTGCTACAGCCCCCTTCATAGCAGCCAACAGGGAACGGCTAAACAAGCAGGTATTCCCTGCCTTAAGTTCTTCCCTGGAATCCACTATCGTTACTCTGGGGAGAGGGGAGTAGCTAAATGAAGGTTGAGAGGCCACCCCTTTAGCACCTTCTTCACAGCGAAGGGCATAGGGAATAACTCTCTCCTTCAGCCCTAACAGGTGATACTTGCCCAGTTGTGCTTTGTGGAAACTATCAATGTCTGGTGTAGCACTACCCAGGATGACAACAGCATCATTAAGTTGGGCTAATTTAATAGCTACGTCTCTGGCGTGATAGCGAGGAGATTTGTCCTCCTGCTTGTATGTCCATTCGTGCTCCTCATCTATGATAATAAGCCCTAGGTCGGGTTGAGGAGCAAACAAAGCACTTCTTGGCCCAATGACCACAGCACAGTTTCCTTCCTTTATCCATTGCCATTCATCGAACTGCTCGCCTAGCGAAAGGCCACTGTGAAGTATCCCAACTTTGCCGGGGAAACGACTGGCAAATCTCTCCACTGTCTGTGGAGTAAGAGCGATTTCGGGGACAAGACAGATACCCCGCCTGCCCATAGCAACAACTCTATCTAAAGCTCGCAAGTAAACCTCTGTTTTGCCACTGCCGGTAACACCGAAGAGAAGAAAAACAGGCGGCGATTGAGATGGTCTCACTTCGCCTGAAATGACACAGCGGAGTGATTCCCAAACAGATTGCTGGGATGGGGTGAGAGACGGTGGCGAAGCAGGCTTGAGCTTGAGATGGGACAGTGGGTCACGTCTAATGCTGGTTAGCTCTATGGAAAGCAAATGACGGCTTTCCAAAGCTCTAACGACCTGGTAAGAACAATCAAGATGTTTTCTCACCTCATTAACAGGAATAGGCTGAGCTTGCTTGCTTAGAAATTCCAGAAGCGCTACTTGCTTATAGGCTCCAGTTTTTTTCAGCCT
>DAOUSX010000112.1 GCA_030627025.1 Dehalococcoidia bacterium | reverse complement strand
GTAGCTTTATTTTTCTGGGACCTACCGGGGTAGGTAAGACTGAGCTAGCTCGAGCCCTGGCTGAATTCCTGTTCGACGACGAGAACGCCATGGTAAGACTCGATATGTCAGAGTACATGGAAAAGCACACCGTATCACGCCTCATCGGAGCACCCCCAGGGTATATAGGATATGAAGAAGGAGGACAGTTAACGGAGACGGTGCGTCGCCGACCTTATCGAGTCATCCTACTTGATGAAGTAGAAAAGGCACATCCAGAAGTATTTAATATCCTGTTGCAAATATTAGAGGATGGCAGGCTCACCGACGGGCATGGTAGAACTGTGGATTTCAAAAATGCCGTCGTTGTCATGACCAGCAACCTGGGAACAGAGGAATTCCGTCGACAAAGTGTAGGATTCCGCCAGCGTGACAAAGATGAAGAGCAACAGTTAAGAAGCAATATCGAAACTGCGCTAAGGAGTACCTTCCGCCCTGAGTTACTTAACCGGGTAGACGACATCATCATCTTTCACACTTTAACTGAGCAACATCTGGCGAAAATTATCGACTTGTTGCTTAAGGAGGTGGAACAGCGTCTCGCCGAACACAATATTGCGCTACAGGTAAACAATGAAGCCAAGTCATGGCTGATAAGCAAAGGCTACAATCCTGAATATGGGGCTCGTCCGCTACGGCGTGCCATTCAACGCTACGTGGAAAACCCCCTTTCAACAAAGATACTGCGGGGCGATTTCAAGGAAGGAGATACCATAGCTATCAGCGTTGAAGCAGAAGAGTTGAGTTTTGCCAAAGCAGAGCCGGTAAAGGCATAGCCCAGAGCCAGTCCAACCGTGAATTTAGCCTCAGAAATTAAGACCTACTTCCCCAAGGAACTCCTTGAGTTACTTCGACATACCTCCAATGAGGCTAGCAAGCTAGGACAAAGAGTTTACCTCGTTGGGGGTATAGTGCGAGATTTACTGCTGGGCTACCCTAATTTCGACCTTGATCTGGTAACCGAGGGCGATGCTGTCGAACTAGCTAATCGAATAGCTAGAATCAGCGGGGCAAGACTGGTGATACATCCACGCTTCAGCACTGCTAAAATCAAGAGCGGTGACTTCGCCATAGATATCGCTACTGCCCGAAGCGAAACTTACGCCAGACCTGGTGCACTACCTGCAGTCACGCCAAGCAGTATTGAAAAGGACCTCTTCCGCAGAGATTTCTCCATCAATGCCATGGCGATATCCCTCACCACTGAACATTATGGACAGCTACTTGACCCTCACCATGGCAAAGATGACCTACATTCACATCTCATCCGTATCCTACACCCTGATAGTTTCAGCGATGATGCTACCAGAATCTTACGAGCGATACGCTACGAACAACGATTAGGATTTAATCTTGAGCACGAGACCGCCCGTTTACTCAAGCGACATATTCCCATGCTGGATACTATAAGTGGCGACCGAATAAGGCACGAACTGGAGTTAATCTTCAGGGAGGAACATCCTGAACGTGCCATTAAGCGACTTGGAGATTTGGGAGCACTACAAAGGATAAACCATTCCCTTAGTGGCAATGAATGGCTCGCTGGTAAATTTGATGACGCACGCCGATTAGGCAAGCCAGGAGAGCTTCCAGCGCTTTATTTCTGTCTCCTCGCCTACCCACTCAATGGGGAGCAGATTAACCAGTTGGCAAGCCGCCTTAACCCATCAGCAAAGCTAACCAGGGCTTTGGAAGATACCGCTCGACTCAAGCTGCACCTTCCACGATTAAATGAACCATCTTTGAAGCCCAGCGATATTTGTTACTTCCTTCATGAATATGACCCATTAGCCATTAAGGCTAACATTATAGCCGAAGATAAGCCCGTGATTCGTCACCATCTTGAACTTTTCCTTTCTAAGTTACGTTATGTAAAGCTTTCTCTTAATGGTGAGGAGCTTCAAAGGCTAGGCATCCCTGCGGGGAAAAAGTTAGGAGAAATCCTCGAGATATTGCACAAGGCAAAATTGGACGGCGAGGTTACCACTAAAGATGAGGAGGAAAAATTAGCCCGCCAGCTGAAGCCATGAAGGAAGGAAATGAAGAACTCCAAAACCAAAATAACAAAATACAATATACTTGGGGAATTTGCCCGCCCAGCATGGCAACAAGAATTTCCACAGCGGCAATCTTGATACTCCAGCAGTAAGTCCGGCGATATCAAATGGTAAAACGGGTTGCAGAGAGAAGAGGAATACTGCCAGCACCCCGTATCGATTAACCCAATCCGCAAATCTGTGATAACCCGGTATGTCTTTAGTAATCACTATTTTCTTTCCAATGTAACCAGCATAGTATCCAGTCATTTCTCCCAGGGTTCCAGCAACACTAGCTACAAGAGCCACAAGAATTGGGTCCCACTGCGAGGCTGCTGCCATCATAATCGAACCATGCAAAGCCACAGGCACCAGAATGCTGGCGTTGCACAGCAAACTAATAATGAAAACGACAGAATAAGCACCAGTGGCGAAGTCCCCTAACGAGATGTTAAAGTGAACTATCAAATACTGAAGAAGATAAGCAAGCCCAATGCTAAGCCCGATAAGACCAGCAGCATAAAGGATTATTATAACCCACTTTCTTTGCAGCTTAGCCACCTGACTCACTCCTGGAAAGTGAGGATACTATATAGCATTCCAATCCTTGCCTTCGCAAAGACAGACACACTTCATTGGCTTTTTCTTCGTTCTGAACGGGAGTAAACAGGCAAGGACCTGAGCCAGCGAGGTGGACAGGTAAGCCCGCTGTTTGTTCAAATATTCCTTTATATTTATCAAGCTCGGGAAAGACATCAAAAGCTACCGCCTCAAAAATATTGAACATTGAAGAAGAAGGGAGCGTCTTTCCTTGTTCTAGAGTTTGCAAGGCGGCATGTACAAACTCTCCCTTAGTAAAATTCCCAGCACTTAATTTGCCATAAAGCTTGCTTGTTTTATCCGGTATTTTTGGTAATGGTGGCATATACAAAACGAAGTGAGTTGGAGGCAAATCTGGCAACGGACTCACTTTCTCCCCCTTTCCCTCCACCAGAGTGGTACCGCCGTAGACAAACAAGGGGGCATCCGAACTTATCTGTGAAGCTAAATGAGCCAACCGCGATCGAGCAAGATTTGTCTCCCACAGAGTATTAAGCGCTACAAGAGTGGAGGCAGCATCGCTGCTTCCCCCACCTAAACCCGCGCCCCACGGTATATTCTTACGAAGCCCGATTCGCACACCCTTACGGCAATTGGTAACCTCCTGGAATAGCTTAGCTGCTTTTATCACCAGGTTCTCAGCTTGCAAGCTTGATTCGTTGCATTCCAAGGATATTTCTTTCCCCATCTCGAAGCTGAGAACATCGTATAAGGTTATCGTCTGGGCAATGCTCCTGATTTGGTGGTTATTATCATCATACTTGCCCAAAACTTCGAGAACGAGGTTTATCTTTGCCGGTGCATAGGTGGTTAGCATAACGATTATGTTCTAAGCGGGGCAAAAGCTTCCCATAGCTTTCGCCATTCCTCCAAGCTCAGAGTTTCCGCTCGCCTTGTAGCATCTATTCCAATCCCTTCAAGTAACCGGGAGACCTGGTCAGGTGATATTGCCAAACTATGAGCCAGGGAGTTGCGGAGTTGCTTGCGACGCGAACTGAAGCCACAATGAACCATGTCAAAAAAACCTTGGACATCAGATACCTCAATGGGTGGTTCAGAATAAACGTCGAGACGCAGCACCACAGAATCTACCTTAGGTGGGGGACGGAAATCCTTAGCTAGCACATAAGTTATAATGGTTGGCTTACTGCAAAGCTGGACACCAATGCTGAGCTGAGTCATCTTGCCAGGCATAGCAGCAATAGCCTCGCCAACCTCTTTCTGCACCATTATCACCATCAACGAGGGTTTCAGCTTAGCACGGAGGAAATGCCACAATATTGGTGAAGTAATATAATAAGGAAGATTAGCTACTACTTTATAAGCTTGTCCACTACTCACTGGAGTACCAATCTTTCCCTTCAAAAGTTCCTCAGGAGTGATTTTGAGTATATCAGCATGCACAATATCGACATTTGGAAAAGAAACCAATTTCTTGTTCAACATATTGACCAATTTAATATCAAGTTCCACAGCAATCACTTTGGCAGTTCGCCGAGCCAGCTCTTTAGTTAATATGCCCATCCCCGGACCTACCTCCACAACAACATCTCCCCTATCAAGTTCAGCTGCAGAGAGGATGCGCTCCACCACGCTTTCGTTAATCAAGAAATGCTGGCCTAATCTTTTTTTCGCCGTGAGATACATCCAAATATCAATTTAGGTCGTGCACCTGCTCTCGGTTTCTATGGTACAAATTACTTCTGCCAGCCAGCTCCGTCCAGGCACTTCTATGTCACCCAGAGAATGTTACTTACCGCTGCTTCCTTCCG
>DAOUSX010000134.1 GCA_030627025.1 Dehalococcoidia bacterium | reverse complement strand
TTAGAAACAACGATGACTAGATAATCGCCCAGCTTATCGTGTACTAATTCTTGAAGGCTCCCCTCATCCATATTACATCCAAGTTGCTCGTTTTTATTACTATTATACCCTTCAGCATCACAAACTAAAACCATTTCTTTTGACAGCACCTATGTTGCCTACTAAAATAAACAACAGCATGAATTCGCCATGGCAGCTTTATACGCTGCAATACATTGACCTCGAACTTCGAAGAAGCCGACAAGAACTAGATGAGATTGAAACTCAGCTAACCAATGATGAACCTTCAGCTCAAGCTAAATTTAACCTTGCTTCAAAAAAAGCGGAACTAGGAGACACGGAAAAAAGACAAAAAGAAGCTGAATGGGTGCTAGAAGATCTTCAACAGAAGGTGAAACAAATTAATGATAAGCTTTACGGGGGCAAGGTCAAGAACCCCAAGGAATTGGTCAACCTTGACCGTGAGAGCAAAGAGCTTGGCAAAAACGTCCGCAAGAAAGAGGATGAATTATTAGAGTTAATGAGCGAGGCGGAGGACATTCAAGCTAATATAACAAACATCAGCCAAGAACTGGAAGGGTTAACCAAGGAGTGGCAGCACAGGCAACAGACGCTCATCCAGAGAAAGTCAGATGTAGAAGCCAAGCTCGCCGGTCTCCACCAGGACCGTGAAGAATTAGCCAAGCAAATTAGCCCGGAAGCACTCAGCCTGTATGAACAAATCAGGACCATCAAAGAGCAAGCTGTAGCTAAAGTGGAAGGCGGGAGATGCCAGGGATGCCACATTACCTTGCCCACAACTCAATGGCAAAAGGCTAAAGCTGGTAATTTAGTCCAGTGTGACAGTTGTAATAGAATATTATATGTCGAATGAGGCTCAGGGTCATAGTCAGGATGAGCTTGAACGCTTTGCGGGTGATTTAAGATTTCTAGCAAGGTAACCAAGCAAGCTAAAATTAAGATTTGATTAAAAACTAAGGAGGTTGATTATGGCAAAAATTATTGTTCTCGGAGGTTGTGGAACAGTGGGGACTACTGCAGTCAAAACACTTGCATCCAATGACGAGTTTTCCGAAGTTGTTATTGGTGATTTTAACATTGGAAAGGCGAAAGAACTTGTTGCTCAACTGGGGTCAAAGAAGGTCTCCGCTGTCAAAGTTGATGCTGAGGATGAAAAGAGCATAAAGGATGCTGTTAAGGACGGTGATGTTGTGCTTAATTGTGTAGGACCATTCTACAAGACTGTGAAGAATGTCCTGAGAGCGGTTATCGATGCTGGAATAAATTATGTGGATATCTGTGATGATGTTGACGTAACTACTGATATCTTCAAGATGGATGATGCTGCCAAAAAAGCTGGTATTACTGCAGTGATTGGAATAGGCAGCTCCCCTGGCGCTACGAACCTGATTGCAAAATTTGTTGCTGAGCATTTGCTGGACGAAGTTGATTCTATTGGCATCTTCCATGCCCACGGTGGTGAGCCAATCGAGGGAAAAGGCGTAATTGGTCACAGATTCCATTCTATGTCCATAGATATCCCCATGTTTCTTGACGGAAGGTTGAAGACGGTTAAATACTTCGGAGAGGATGGAATAGCACTTCGACAAACATTTAATTTCCCTATACTGGGTGAAGTACCAGTATATCCATACCCACATCCGGAGCAGGTTACCCTTCCAAAGTACATCAAATGTAATGAGGTCACCAACAAGGGTTCTGTGATACCAAATGAATATTACGACCTGACAAGAGATATGTGTAGGTTAGGCCTTTCCAGTACAGAACCGTTGGATGTGGAGGGACAAACTATAATACCATATGATTTCGCTGTTGCTTATATCCTTAGAGAAAGGGAAAGAATCCTGAAAGAAACCAATTTTGGTATACAGCGTGGTTGCTGTTCAACTGTTGTAAGAGGCAAGAAAGACGGAAAATACCGGGAATATAGAGTGCACATGGCTTCTAAAAGCCAGGCATTGGGAGAAGGTACCGGAATTCCAGCAGCTATCGGGGCAATCCTTATGCAGCAAGGAAAGATTACGGAAAAGGGGGTATTTCCTCCCGAGGGATGCATAAATCCACAGAAGTTCCTGGACCTTGTTCCACAGGTTATGAAGTTTGACAAAGCTAAGGAAGGCGGAGCATCGTTTGGGGGATTAATTGCTGAAATGGTAGATGAAAATGGTAACGTCAAAAAGATAGATATATAAAAAGAGCGTAAGGTTTGCCTGAACTACATAGCGTTATTATTTCCTTAATAGATATTTAAAAAGTATGCAGCGAGAAGAAAAGACAAAAAAAGGTGCTGATAACAAGTACGTCCTGGCAATCGATCACGGAACATCTGGCGTTAAGACGGCAATAGTTTCCATACATGGAGATATTGTAGATTTCGAAACCGAAAAGACATCGGTATATTTCCTGCCGAATGGGGGTGCTGAGCAAGACCCGGATGAGTGGTGGAATGCCCTGGTCAAGACCTCAAAACGACTGATTAAAAAAAGCGTCGTTCCCCCAAGCGATATTGTTGCGGTATGCGTCTCAAGCACAATGTCTAGCACCGTTGCTGTAGACTCCGATGGTCATCACCTGATGAATTCACTTACCTGGATGGATTCTCGAGGCGCTCCTTACGTTAGAGAGTTGATGGGAGGTTTTCCCAGTATTTCGGGATACAATCTATTTAATGTTTTAAGATGGATCCCCAAAACGGGTGGAGGACCTACTTTATCGGGAAAGGATGATATCGCCCATGTTTTGTTGGTAAAACATGAGTATCCTGAAATCTACGAAAAAACGCACATGTTCCTGGAAAGCAAGGATTACTTAAACCGGCGGCTCACAGGTGAATTTGCCGGCTCCTACGATTCCACAATTCTCTATTGGGTTACCGATATAAGAAATATCAACAATGTTCACTATGACGATAAATTGATAAACAGATTGAAAATTGATAAAAACAAACTGCCACCTTTGAAATCATCCACCGATATTCTAGGAACCGTTTCCAAAGAAGCGGCGGATGAGATCGGGCTGGGGCAAGAGGTAAAGGTTGTTATGGGTGCTGCTGACCACCAGGCAGCGCTTGTTGGCTCTGGAGCAGTGAGGGACTTCGAAGGTCACCTCTACATTGGTACCTCATCATGGCTTGAATGCGTTGTGCCATTCAAGAAAACAGACATGTTTCATTCTATTGCATCACTCCCTGCAGCAATCCCCGGTAAGTATCAGTGTATAAATGAACAGGATATCGCCGGAGGGGTTTTACCATTCTTAGTAGATAATATTATTTACCATAAAAACCTGCTGAGGGCTGACGAGCCCCCTTCAGAGGTATATAAGAAATTAGATGAAATTGCCGAGCGGGTGCCTCCTGGAAGCAATAAATTAATCTTCACCCCCTGGCTCAATGGGGAAAGGAGCCCGGTTGATAACACCACGGTAAGAGCAGGGCTATACAATGTGTCTATGACTACCAATATGGACCATATTGTACGGGCATTTTTTGAGGGCGTTGCATACAATACTCGCTGGAACCTTAAATATGTTGAGAAGTTCATCAATAGAAAGATGGATACGTTAAACTTTGTAGGAGGTGGTGCTCTATCCAATGTCTGGTGCCAGATCTTTGCCGATGTCTTTGATAGGACTATCAGGCAGGTGGAAAATCCTATGCAGGCAAACGCCCGTGGCGCTGCGCTCATTGCCTCCGTTGCTTTGGGATATATTACATTCGATGATATTCCAGAGTTGATTCGATACTCAAACACATACTATCCCAATCCCGAAAATAGAACGATGTACGATGAATTATTTGAAGAATTCTTGAAGATATATAATAGCAACAAAGCAATGTATCGGCGTTTGAATAGAATCCCTTAAGGAAGACCTGTTACAATAAATCTTTGCTTTTTATATTTTATAATTATCCCGCACTAGATTAGAGCGATTGCCAACATAGTTTCATACTTTTATGTGTTAGCTAAAGGCCGGAGTATTTAGGAAGAAAGGAGGCCTATATGGCAGGAGCAAAGGACAAAGTTATGGGTGCAAAGGAGGCCATCAGCAGGTTTGTAAATGATGGCGATCACCTGATTATTGGTAATTATACCGTGGGGACCTGTATGCAGCTTGTTTTCGAGGTT
>DAOUSX010000110.1 GCA_030627025.1 Dehalococcoidia bacterium | reverse complement strand
GGCTGCTGGTCTATTTGTGGCATAAGTAATGGCTGCCTCTCTGATCTTGTCAGCAGGGACCAAAGTAATTTTGGCTATCTTTTTCGGTGAATACTCCCGGGCTCTTTCAGCGAGTTTTTCGAAACCATAACACCATTTGTCAACGAATTCTCTGTCGTAAAGCCCCTCTGTGATAATCACATTTATCATACCCATGAGTAAGGCAGTATCTGTACCTGGTCTCAATTGCAGCCATATGTCAGCCCTCGAGGCTGTTTCTGTACGCCTTGGGTCGATTACGATGATCTTGGTGCCCTGCTTTTTTGCGTCAAGGATGCTCAGCCAAGAACGTAGAACGGACTGCGCTGGATTGGTGCCTATCAAGAGGAGGCACCTGGTTATGCCCGGGCGATAGACTGTGTTATTACAAGGCCATCCAAGAATAGCGGACGAAACCATATTGTTTACGCTCCAGCAGATCGCGCCCTGTCCGATGTTGTTCGGACTGCCTAGTAAATTAAGGAAACGAGCCCTGTAGTAATCGTCAGTTCTGCCAGTACCTTTGCTAGTAGCGATTGCTTCTGCCCCGTAGCTCTCCTTTATATTCCTGAGCTTGGCGGCTATCTCGTCTAATGCTTGCTCCCAGGAAATCCTCTGCCATTTGCCTTCTCCTCTTTCGCCAAGCCGCTTCAAAGGATAGTTAAGTCGCTCGGGATGATAGAACCATTCAGTAGCCATTCGTGCTCTGGGGCATGCCCTAATTACCCGGGAAAGGAATTCTGCAGCTGGATATTCTTTATCCTCAGTAATTCTTGACAGCCGACCATTTATGATTTCTACCGCTACCCAACAGCTAGAATGGCACCACCTGCATACCGTCTTTTTGATCTCCACTTGCTCGCTGATCACTTCGAGACCTCCTTCGACGAGCCATTCAATTTTATAGAACCAGGCTGTCTAAAAACCGTCTGTGCCAAAAGACTAATCACTGACCATCAATTGTCTCCGGGAAGGGGAAGGTCGTTCCTCTGAATAGCATTGTCATCTTTAGCATAGCTTCGCAGGTTTGCTCTCCTACCAGCGCCGCATGGCTCATCTCCAACTCTTCTTCACTATGGAGTTACATCAGGCCAACGAAGGGGCGGGAAACGTCCACAAATTTGGCCTTGGATTCTCCACTACACAGGAATAGGTCTTGTAGGGGATGTCCCCATCGTGCCACTATATTCCAGCCCTACCACACCGGATTAAAAACTAGGGCTTAAAATCGAATACGCTAACCTATCACCCTCATCTCTACAGCTAACTTATTCAGTACTTCTGGTTCACCTTCAGTGACTAGTACGTTACACCCTACGTTAATCCGCTGGTCATCCAGACAGGCATTGGGCTCAAGTTGAAGACTCAGCCCCGGTTTTAGTTCCCAATCCCATTTCCTCGGATAGTCGTAACCTACGGCTTTAATGTTATGGCGCTTTGCCCACGCTTCAGCACCAACATCTAGACGACCAGCACCAGCGCCGATGGGCATGGTATGAATCAATGGCCCCATGTGCCAGCAGCCACCTTCGGCCACAACCGCCTCCATAGCCTCAACAACATCCTTAAATGTTTTACCAGGATAGCACATCTTAAGACCAGCCCCAAAGGAAGCACGCGCCACTTCAGCGCATTTCTTGCTAATATCGCTAACAGGTTTCACCGCCACCGTCATCTGCTGCTGGGTCTCTACGCCTCCGTAGATTACGAAGATTTCAGCGGCAACCACGTCACCTCTCTTTATCAGGTAAGGATGTGTTTGCCCCTGGCCTAGCCATAGGGGGTAGCCAGCACCTACTAGAGCCGGCCCGGCTCTAAAGGGAGGAAACAGAGGCATGGCGCCATTGCGGTAGATGGTGCCTGTAATAGTAGCGTAGATTTCGTTCTCGCTGACCCCTGGTTTGACCACATTTAACATAGCCTCACAGGCCAGCTTCCCGATGTATGCCGAATGACGGAGCATCGCCAGCTCCTCTTCACTATGAGGCGTAAGAACGACCAGTTCGACGAACGGACGCGAAACATCCACAAATTTGGCCTTGGGTAAATTCTCCAACATATAGACATAGGTCTTGTAAGGAAAGTACCCTTCGAGCGCAAAAGGATTGATAGTTGATAACCCCACGATACCGAGAGTACCTGACTCGTAGCCCTTCTCTTTGATTACATTGACCCAGTCCCTTCCAAAACCCCCTACCCTCCAATCCTCTATCCACGGAACGATGCCTCTACTTGTGTAGTTTTCTAAATGTCTACCAACTTTGCTGCCATGCCAAGTTAGATAGGTTGGCTCGCCTTCCAGTGGAAAGATCACTACTCCCTGACCAGGCTCGTAGGAGAGATAGGCATCCCACGCTTCTCGATTCTGCAGACCGGGTACAACCAAGCAGTCGAGCCCTTTCTCTTTCATGAATGTCCTGACGAGTGCCCAACGGCGGTCACGCTCTTTCAATGACAACATTGGTGTTTCTTTCGCCATATTAACCTCCTATTTGTATTTTGTATTAAGAAATAGGTAACCATCTGACTCACTCACACCGGGTCCCAGCCCTGGATGACGATGGCGCGGGGTGGGCAAATGCTTCTGCAGGCACCGCAGCCTTCACATAGCTCTTGGTTAACCTTTGCCTTACCTGTAGACGAGTCCACTCTGATGTAAGGGGCTTGCAGACCTTTGGTAGACTGTTCAAATGCCATAGTATTATTCGCACAAACTATCTCACACAACCCACATCCATTGCAAAGGTCTTCGACGACACTCGCCTTAAGTCCATATTTAGCTTCAATGTTCTTGTGGGCGATGCCTCGCATCTCAATAAGTGTTTTATACCCCTTCCTTATCATGAAATCTCTGATCTCGTTATTTATTCTTTGAAACGCGCCAAGCCCTTCGATTATCGGGCAGGTAGCCATTTGCGAACAGACAGTGCCTGCCATTATGTGTTCAATCACGTCACTACCACTCCAAACACCGTGGCAGCCAAAGACCGGTATCTTGACATTTTGTGCCACGTCGTAAATGATTTTGAGCCAGAGGTGAAATCCCTCACGTCCGTTCACATTCATCCTAGCGGTGGGAACAGCGCCAACCAACGTACCCCTGTTTATGTCTATTTTTATTCCCTCGTTTCCTTGTCCCAGTGTTAATCCATCCGCACCAAACTCCTCAACCTTCATCGCTGATTCGACCATATCTGCAGGGTATCTATAGGCCAGTTTAATCACGATTGGTACACTTACAGCTTCTTTTGCCCAATATATTATCTTCTCCAAGCGGTCTATATACTCAGCACGCAATCGTGCATTATACGCTGTCCTCTCCGGTGGGCCTTCAGGAAACTCAAACCAAGCAACACCAGCCTCTTCCAATTCTTTGAGCTCGCGCTGCCAAACTTTCGGGTCGTGCTCAGCGTAAAGCCTACCAAAGGTGGGTAAATGTTCATCAGCAGGTCTCAATCTTTGTGGACCTGCCTTGAAATTAGCAACGATAGGGACACCACCCTCCTTTGCTATTTCTAGCTCCCTCTCGCACCAATCCCTCGCAGTAAGGAAACCTACCCCTGATACCTGCACCAGAGTCCCCATATTGCGTACAACATATGTCCTCGGGCTTAGTGGCCCTGAAGCGTATTCCTTGCGAACAACCTCTTCCCTTGAAATAACTTTAGTCACTACGGCGCCTGCACCAGCTTCGGCGGCTTGTTTGCACCTTACCCCAGAATTGCCCAGCTCACATGAGGCCAGCATGAGGGGGTTTTTGAGCTTGTAGCCGAACACATTGACACTCAAATCAAAATCTGCCATTAGTCCTCCCTCCATTCAAAGCGTTGGTAGTGTGTCAAAGAGCTGACATTTCTCCGTATTTCGTCTCAGGACCCTTGTCGACTGAAGTATACTTGCCTTTGCAGGGCTTGTCAGAACTCAGGACATAGGGGTTTACGACTGACACAGTATTGCACCCCGTCCTGCCGAGGCTCTTTTCACTAGACCAAGCCCACCCTTGCTGTAAAATATGTCTCCGCTTTCTCAAGATGGGACAACATCTCCTTTTCTGCTCCTTCTGCATCACCATTTCTAAGCCGAGTGAAAATCTTACGGTGCTCCCTAGTTTGTTGAATAGAATATTGGATATCCGGGCCAAAGTCCTTTGTAAGCTCAAACAGGAAATCCACTGCATAGTCTATGGTGAGAGCCAAAACAGGGTTATGTGTTGCCTCTGCTATTAAACGGTGGAATTCTACGTTTTTTTCTCTAATGTCGAGGAATTCCTTTTCAGAAAAGGCGTGCTCTGCCTTCTTTATCCTCCTCTCGCAATATTTAACATTCTCTTCAAGAGCTGCAACTACATGAGGGGTTGTTTGAGAAGTTGCCAACCTTACAGCACCGGGTTCAACAATCCTTCGTAATTCACAAAGATGCCTCAAGGTAAATTTTCTCGACCTTAAGAATTCGTATAAAGCCACCTACACAGGATCACTTTGAAGCTCCTTAACAATTATTCCTCCACCTTTCCCCTTCTTTCTTT
>DAOUSX010000036.1 GCA_030627025.1 Dehalococcoidia bacterium | reverse complement strand
CAGGTAGAGATGAAGCTGCTCGGCAGCTTTTGCAAGCTGTGCAGGAAAGCATCCATGCCGGTGAAATTAGGGCAAAAATCAGCTTTGTTTTCAGCAATCGTGACCCAGGCGAGTCGGAGGAAAGCGATCTGCTTTTCCGGTTGGTTCGCAGCTATAATTTGCCGTTGATTTGTCTATCACACAAGAACTTCAAAACAGTAAACAGTACGCAAGATTGGCGTATCAAATATGATAGAGAGGTAATGAGCAAAATTGAGAAATTTTCTCCAGACCTCTGTGTCCTTGCCGGTTACATGCTCATTGTGGGAGAGGAAATGTGTCACAACTATAATATGCTCAACCTTCATCCGGCACCTCCAGGCGGACCTAAAGGTAGCTGGCAAGAGGTAATCTGGCAACTAATAGAAAGCAAAGCTGATAAGGCAGGAGCAATGATGCATTTAGTGACTCCAAAATTGGATGAAGGTCCTGTGGTGGCATATTGCCTGTTTTCTATTATGGATGAACCGTTCCAAGCATATTGGCAAAAGGGTGATAAACAGAAATTGTTCCATCTTATTCGCCGCCATGAACTTGTACGGGAATTCCCTCTCATCATTTCCACTGTGAAGGCTTTCGGTGAAAAGCAAATAGGCATCAAAGATGGCAAGGTAGTCGATGCTAAGGGAGACTACATCAAGGGATATGACCTCAGTGATGAAGTAAACCAAGCAGTGCAGGCAATATTACAATGAATTTGATATGCTTCGACCTTGAAGGACCCCTAGCCCCTCAGGATAACGCTTACGAGCTAATGAAGTTATTCCCCAACGGAGACAAGATTTTCCAAGTCATCAGCAGGTATGATGATTTGTTGACGCTTGAGGGTAAAGAAAACTATGAGCCGGGAGACACTCTTGCTCTTATCGTCCCCTTCCTCGCCTACCATGGCATCAGGGAGGAGCAGATTGGCATTATGGGACAGCGGGCTGCCTTGACTCCCGGGGCGTCTGAACTTGTTTCCAAACTGAGAACCCATGGCTGGCAAGTTTTCTGCGCCAGCACCAGCTATGAGCAATACGCTATGGGTATTACCCAAAGGCTGGGAATCCCTACACAAAACGCAGCGTGCACCTCTTTCCCCCTGAACAAGATTTCTCAATTATTGAGCCAAGACGATTTTACTTTGCTGGAGCAGATGGAGAAACAAATTACGAACCTCTCCTCTATGGTCGATGACGATATAAAGAAATTGCTTGATGCTTTCTATTGGCAGCAACTACCACGGACTAAGTCAGGGAAAATGGTAACTAAAGTGAAACCGATAGGCGGAAGCCGAAAGGTGAAAGCGCTGGAGCATTTTGCAGTCAAAACAGGAGAACCACTTTCTCACTGGGTAGCTGTGGGAGACAGCATCACTGACTTTAAGATGCTTCAGGCAGTGGATAACGCTGGGGGCTTAGCCATTTCCTTCAACGCCAATGAGTATGCCCTACCCTACTCTACGATGAGCTTGGCATCTACCAGGCTCGATGATTTATGGGTGATATTAGAAACCTGGAGCAAAGGAAATCGGAGCACAGTCGAGAAAATAGTGAAGGAAAAGGAAGAAATTGGAGGCGAAGGCAATCGAGACCATTTCCACTGGTTGGCAGGAAGTAATGATATAACTGAACCTCTGAAAATCCATAGCAAGATACGGCGTTTGGTTAGAAAAGAAGCAGCTAAACTTGGTTAGTATTATGTCAACTATTGACGTAATTGGATTCGGCGCTTTGAATATGGACCATTTATATCGAGTAAAACAGATTGTCCTTGATGGGGAAGTTCCAATTGACCATGTTACGGTAACTCCCGGCGGTTCAGCAGCCAATACTATTTATGGTTTAGCTAAGTTAGGTGTAAGAACGGGATTCGTGGGCGCTATAGGAGACGATGTGCAAGGCAAAGCCTCCCTCAGCGACCTCCAAAGCATCGGCGTGGATACCACGCATATTCGCATTAAGAAGGCAAAAAAAACCGGCATTGCATTATGTATCACCGATGAATTGGGAAATCGTGCCATTTATCTCCTGCCTGGAGCAAATAGCGTGCTTAATTCTCAGGATATAGATGCAAACTACCTGAGCCAAGCCAGAATAGTCCATTTCTCGTCTTTTGTGGATGAGAAGCAATTCATTATTCAAGCTGAATTGCTGGGAAAATTATCAGGTTCAGTTAAGATTAGCTTTGCCCCTGGAATGCTCTATGCTGTCAGAGGGATGCAGACCCTTTCTCCCCTGCTTCAAAAAACCGACGTGTTGTTTATCAACAAAGATGAATTGGAAAAACTAACCGGTGAGAATCTCGTGGCTGGAGCAAAGGAATGCCTCAAGCAAGGATGCCAGGTCGTCGTGGTTACTTTGGGCAAGGGATTATCCTTGGAACCAAGCCAGGTTATGACTGGCTATATTTGCGATAAGGGCCACGAATATAAAGTTGAATCGTCAGCAGCTTTTGCAGGTCAACTCGATAGCACTGGTGCTGGTGATGCTTTTGCCGCAGGCTTTCTTTTCGGTTTGGTTAAACAAAGAAAACTTGATGAGTGTGGACGATTAGGAGATATAATGGCTCATTTTGCGATGAAAGAGGTGGGAGCCAGACAAAGTCTTCCTACATTGCACACTTTAAAACAAATACTTCCTTCAAGAACTAGTTCTTGATGTTGAACAAGCTGATTACTTTTGATAGACATTAAAAATTTGGTAACCTAAAGGAAATGTGAAATGAAAGTAGAGTTGTTATTTATCACCCCCGAACCGGAAAAGATGATAGAAGCTGCAGGGCGGACGTCGTATCTATCATTCAATAAACAAGGGAAAGACACTGAAAAGGCGTTTATCAGGATGTTGATTAAAAGAGGACACCTTTCTGTATTAGAGCATGCCTATGCTACCTTTAGAATTTCAGGCATATCACGGGCGTTTACACACCAGTTAGTGAGGCACAGATTATGTTCCTTCACCCAGCAATCCCAAAGATATGTAGATGAAAGCAATTTTAATTACATTGAGCCTCTGTCGATAAAGAACCGCCCTGAGGCTCATTCAGCCTTTATCGATTTTATGGAAAAAGCAAGAAAAGCCTACCAGGAGTTACAAAAATTAGGGATCAAGAAGGAAGATGCCAGATTCGTGCTTCCCAATGCTACGGAAAGCCAAATTGTAGTGACCGCAAATCTCAGGGAGTGGCGTCACATAATTGAATTGAGAAGCGAACCAGGAGCACAGTGGGAAATAAGGGAAGCCGCTATTGAGATTTTAAAAATATTGAAAAAGCATGCCCCGACAATATTTGAAGATTTAGAACTGGACGAGGAAAAAACAGCATAAAAAGGCATGCGTAAAAGGTTAATCTTTACACGCGTTACTTTTTAGCCGGCGCAGCAAGTATTTCATCAATCAGGCCATATTCCATTGCTTGCTTGGGATTAAGATAGAAATCCCTATCAGTATCGTGAGCTATCTTCTCTATTGGCTGACCGGTATGCTTGGCTATGATATTGCGGATTGTTTCCTGCATTCTCATTATCTCTCGAGCGGCAATTTCAATGTCAGCTGCTTGCCCCTGAGCACCACCTACCGCCTGATGAAGGTGTATGGTGGAATTAGGCAAGGCATACCGCTTACCCTTAGTGCCCGCACAAAGAAGTAAAGTGCCCATACTGGCCGCCAGACCAACACAGATGGTAGATATATCGCAGCGGCTAAGCTGCATGGTATCGTAGATAGCCAATCCAGCAGCAATGATACCGCCAGGACAATGAATATAGAGACTTACATCCTTCTCCGGGTCCTCTCGCTCCAAATAGAGAAGTTGCGCGATAATAAGGTTAGCTACCTGGTCATTGATAGGCGTGCCCAAAAAGATAATCCTCTCTTTAAGCAGGAGAGAGTATATATCAAAGACACGTTCACCCCGAGCACCAGTCTCGGTCACTGTAGGAATTAGTATCTGAAATTTCTCATTCATGTGCACCTCCTGAAACAAGAATCTTAAGGCCTAGCCCCCTTGACCAGCAGTATTATACCCGTTATCCCCACACCAATGCCCACTATTCTTATATTATGCGAATCCCACCATTGCATATTCAATAGTGTATTAAGCTGCGCAGCGAAAACGTCAGGAGCAAGCTCCATAAACACACATATGAACATAAGGATAAATCCAAGCAAAATACATAAGAATGCACGGTATGGGCTCACTCCTCTGCCTCGGCTCCAATTTGATTACCACTAGTAGCTATCTTTACCAGCCAGTCTACTGTTTTATTCCTCCGTAGCGTTTCTCGCATAGATTCCTTCACTTGAGGTAACTGCAGGAACTGGCGTATTTTCTCAACCTCCCCTTCTTCGCTTTCCACCATTTCATTAATTTGATTATCTACCTCTGACTCGTTAATTTCAATTTTTTCTATGTTGGCTATTTCATCCAATACGAGGAGGCGCACAATTTGCTTTTTTACTGTCGGGCGTAATGAATCCCTCAATTTCTCCTCGGTAAACTTGGTAGCATTCAAAAAATCGTTCAATTTGGTGAACCCAAGGCGACGCGCCTCTCTTTCGAGAAGCCTGTCAATTTCCCTATTCTCCAAAACAGGTGGGTAATGCACTTGACTGATTTCAACGACGGCATCAACTGCCGTTTCCCTTAATCTTTGATCCCCTAACTGCTTCGCCTTACCTTTCAAGTCAACACATAACGCCTCCTTCATTGAGGTTAAATTGTCATAGCCACAGGTTTGAGAAAATTCATCACCTACCTCAGGTAGTTGCTTCTCCTTTACTTCAGTGACAGCTACTTTGAAAAAACACTCCTTGCCAACAAACTCTTTAATTCGGTAATCCGGCGGAATAATAAGAGTGAAATCTTTTCCTTTGCCTTTCCTCGCTCCCTCTAATTTCTCGGCAAATCCAGGGAGCGGCACCGGAGAATCCTTGTTCACTTCATAGACTATATCCTTATGATTTAAGAATGGTTTTTCTCCGATATCGGCTTTGATATTCAGAGTGACCAGGTCACCAAATTGAACAGGACGATCTACAGGGGCTAAAACTGCCTGCTCTTGTCGTTTCAATTCAACGGCAGCATCGATTTCTTCGTCAGTAATCTCCACAGGCTGAGGTTGTAACTTGAGATCACGGTAATCGCCGAGCTCAACTGTGGGCTTAACAGGAACAACAGCTTTGAACACAACAGGCTCAGTCTGGATAATCTCCATCTGCGGCCGGTCAATAGGTTCAATTTTTTGTAAGTCAATAGCTTCGTTGTAAAGCCGTGGTATTAATTGCTCTAACGCTTCCTCCAACAATGCACCTTTACCGATATGCTGCTCCAGAATAAATCGGGGAGCTTTTCCTTTACGAAAACCAGGTACGGAAATTTTGTTAACTAACCGGCGATAAGCTTCATCCATGGCTTTGTTAAGCTCACTGGCTTCAGCTTCAATATTAAGTGCTATCTGGCTATCTTCTAGAGTCTCCGTAGTCACTTTCATGCTTCACATCCATAATCAGCTTCCTTTTAACTTCAGGTTCAGCTCGTCAAGTTGCTCTTTATCAGGCTCTGAAGGAGCACCAAACATCAAGTCCTCAGCATTCTGATTTTTGGGGAACGCAATTACTTCCCTGATAGTTTTTTCCCCAGCAAGAAGCATTACAAGACGATCCAGACCAATGGCAATACCGCCATGAGGCGGAGCCCCGTATTCCAGCGCTCTCAGAAGGGCGCCAAATCGGTCTTGCATTTCCGCTTCGCTGTAACCAAGCAGCTTAAATATCTTTTCTTGAATCTGACGCTGGTGTACTCTAATACTGCCGCTACCAAGTTCACAACCGTTGCACACTACATCATAGTGACGCCCGTGTACTTTACCAGGTTCACTATCAAGCAATGGCATATCCTTCTGCTGGGGAGCAGTAAAGGGGTGATGCATGGTCTCCCAACAACTTCTCATTTCATTCCACTCCAGCAAAGGGAAATCAACGATAAACGCAAAGGCTAGTAAATTATGATTCAACAAGTCCAATCGGCGTGCCATTTCACACCGTAATTCTCCCAACGCCTTGTTAACCACTTCTGATTTATCACCGATAATCAACAACAGGTCGCCAGATTTAGCCCCAAACCTGGCAATCACCGCCTCTGTCTGCTCCTGCGTTAAATACTTCGTAGCTACCGACTTAACCCCGCTTGTTCCAGAGCTTTCCGCGGTAACAGCCATAGTTATCAAACCCTGTGCTCCATAGTCTTTACTCAACTGAATTAAGTCATCAAGCTGATGACGGGTATAGTGAGCACAACCAGGAACGCATATCCCTTTCACTTTTCCGCCTCGATTGAGAACAGCACGAAAAATATCGAAATCGGTGTCAGCAGCAATATCCGATATGTCCCTGAGCTCCAAGTTAAAACGCACATCTGGCTTATCTGTGCCATACCTCTCCATTGCCTCCATATAGGTAAGGCGTGGGAAAGGTTTCAGCATTTCCATGCCTGGTTTGACAGTTTTCACAAGCGAGGTAAGAAGCTCCTCCATAAGCTGCAGCACATCCTCTTCGTCAACAAAGCTCATCTCCAAATCAAGTTGGGTGAATTCCGGTTGGCGGTCAGCTCTCAAGTCCTCGTCTCTGAAGCAACGAGCTATCTGAAAATACTTTTCGAAGCCAGCAACCATGAGAATCTGCTTGAGCTGTTGCGGTGATTGGGGAAGAGCATAAAATTTACCAGGGTTAAGGCGGCTGGGCACAAGATAATCACGTGCTCCTTCAGGCGTGCTCTTGATCAATATCGGTGTTTCAATTTCAATAAAGCCTTTGGCATCCAGCGAATCACGGATAAACTTTATGACCTTGTGACGTAACACAATATTATCCCTTACCCTAGGCCTCCTTAAATACAGGTAGCGGTTTTCAAGGCAGAGACTTTCATCCACTTCCTCATCTTCATTTACGTAAAATGGAGGCGTCTCTGATGGGTTAAGAACGACCACTTCACCAGCCACAATTTCAACTTCTCCAGTAGCCAGTTTTGGATTCTCCGTTCCTGCAGGACGCAAAGTAACCTCTCCGACAACTTGAACTACATATTCATTACGCAACGAACTCGCTGTGTGAAATGCTTCCTTTAATGTTTGTGGATTAAAAACTACCTGGACTATGCCACTGCTATCCCGCAAGTCAATAAATACCATGCCACCATGATCACGACGTCGATGTACCCAGCCAGCTAAAACTACTTTGTGCCCAATGTGTTCTTTCCTTAACTCACCACACCTATGGCTTTTGAGCAAAAAATGACCTCCTGTTTAATTTACTTAATGGATTATAGCTTATAGACGGCTTCGGCTCAATCAATCATTGGTAACGAGCTGACTAGCTCAACCTCCGCATTCAAAGCTAAAATTAGCGCTGCACCTTCCAGTCATCTCTTCTATCTGTATAATTCCAATGCAGGCTTTCACATTCTGAAGATGTTCTTCGCTGAGTTCTTGACGTGTAAGGATCTCAAAACATTTTTTCTTCACCTCAGCATCTTCCCTCAAGACAGCTTTGCCATAACAAATTACGCTGGCCCAGCCTTTTTGCCACTCATCAATCTGAAAGCAAACCCTGTCATTTTTCCTGATAAAATCCAGCTTCTTGCCCTCTCTAGCTGAGTGGAAATAAATCTTCCCTTGCTCATATCCATAGGCTACAGGGACAACGTAAGGTTCATCCTCAAAGCAAAGCCCCAACCTGCCATAGGAATGTCCCTTAACAAAACGCTCCATTTCATCCTGGCTCAGCGCTCTTGATTGTTGATGCACAAACTGCTGCATAGCTCATCCTCCTTTCTCACTTAATCCAGCACCCTGGGTCGGAAGCAAGCACATCGCCTGTCT
>DAOUSX010000128.1 GCA_030627025.1 Dehalococcoidia bacterium | reverse complement strand
GTGTATTCTGTCAATAGTTTGGCTCGATTTTTCTTAAAGGAGCGAGGCTGAACAAAAGCTTTTTGACCCCCACTCGTTGAAAGGATACAGTTATTTCGTGGTCGCCTCTAATCGGGAAGCAATCTACCACGATTCCACTGCCAAACTTATCGTGATAAACCTGGTCACCGACGATTAACTCCGTTGGTTTTTCTCGGCTAACCGGCGGTGGGGCGGTTTCCCTCTCCCACAATCCTTTGGTGGTCACCAGTTGCGGCGGGATGTCTTCCAGGAAGCGTGAAGGCGGGTTTACCAGACCACTACCAAACAAGCTGCGACGATAGCTGCGAAGAAGATAAACGTGCTTCTTAGCTCTGGTTATCCCAACATAACATAGACGACGCTCCTCCTCCATCTCGTCAGGGTCATCGAAGGATTTTCGGTGCGGTAAGACGCCTTCCTCCATGCCAGCGATGAACACCACCGGGAATTCCAGCCCCTTGGCCTGGTGCAGGGTGATCAATGTCACCGCATCAATGGTTCCATCCAGTTCATCTGTATCTGATACCAGGCTCACTTTCTCCAGGAAGGCATCCAGAGCCTGCTCAGGGGAAGGTCCATTATAGTCTGAGGCAACGTTCCTCAACTCCATGATATTCTCCCACCTTTCCTCTCCATGTTCCTTATTCAGGATGTGTTCCCGGTATCCGGTGCTCCCCAATATCTCATCCAATAGTTCAGCGGGATTTAATTCGCGACTTTTGGTGATAAGCTCATCAATAACAATGGAGAATCTGGTGACTGCGGGAAGGATACGTGATGGAAAAGCTTTCTCGCTTACCATGTGCTTCAAGGCATGGTAGAGGGAGATGTCATCATTTCTTGCCCTGGCCTGGAGGTGAGCGACCGTGACTTGCCCGATGCCTCGCCCGGGAACATTTATGATACGGAGCAGGCTTAAATTGTCATTGGGATTGCGGATAACCCTGAGGTAAGCTAAGGCATCCCTGATTTCCTGCCGTTGATAAAAGCGTGTGCCACCGATGAGTCTATAGGGTACCCCGTAGCGAACGAAACTTTCCTCGAGTGCTCTTGACTGGGCATTAACTCGATACATTGCGGCAAAGTCCTTGAGCGATAGCTTCTCTTGGGTAACCAATCTTTCTACCTCACTGACCACAAATTGGGATTCCTCGTCCTCGGTATAGCTTTCCACGATGTTTATCAGGCTGCCCGCTTCATTTCCCGTCCATAGTTCTTTGGGTTTTCGGTTTACATTTTGCGAGATGATGTCTGAAGCCACCTGGAGAATATTCTTGGTGGAGCGGTAGTTTTGCTCCAAAATCACCACTTTGGCGTTGGGGTAATCTTTTTCAAAAGTTAGAATGTTGCGCAAGTCAGCAAATCTCCAGGAGTAAATGGATTGGTCCGGGTCACCAACCACGCAGATGTTTTTATATTTCCCTGCCAGCTGTTTTATCAGGGCGTACTGTGCTAGGTTGGTATCCTGGAATTCATCCACCAGAATGTGAACATAGCGGGATTGGTATCTGCTTAAGATAGCGGGATGGTTTTCAAATAGCTGTGCTGTCTTCATCAGCAGGTCATCGAAATCTAGTGCCTCGCTTTTGCTCAATAAGCCTTGGTATTGCTCATAAACTCTTTGAACTATTTCTTCAAAGTAGCTCTGCACTCGCTCTGAGTATTGTTGCGGGTTGAGAAGCCGGCTCTTGGCGGAGCTAATCATCGATTGTATCGCATGAGGCGAATACTGTTTGGGGTCGAGATCTATTTCCTGAAGGCTCTGCTTTATGGCATTCAATTGATCCTCGGCATCGTAGATGACGAATCTCGGATTGAGCCCGATAGCCCCGGCTTCTCGACGCAAAATTCGGGCACAGATAGCGTGAAAGGTTCCCAGTGTCAATGCCTCGCTTGTCTGTCCTAATAGTTGCTCCAATCTCTCTTCCATTTCACGAGCGGCTTTATTGGTGAATGTGACTGCCATGATGTTATGAGGTTTCACCCCACAAACTTTGATCAGGTAAGCCACTCTATGTGTGATTACTCTGGTCTTGCCACTGCCTGGACCGGCTAAAATGAGTATCGGCCCTTCAACAGTTTCCGCGGCCTCTCTTTGGGCGGGATTAAGCGTAGCTAGAATGTCCATGTGGGTGGATAAACATTATACCTCAACGGAGCCAGGTTTCCAAAGAAAACTGATATAATATGTCCTTTGTGTAAGCTTTGCTTCATATAAGGAGGTGCGATGCCCCAATTTACCCATTTATTTGACCCAATCAAGGTAGGCAATGTAGAGCTTAAGAACAGGATGGTGATGCTTGCCATAGGAACAGGTTATTCTGAGCCTGACGGCACCGTAGGCGACCGCTTTATCAACTTTTATGTTGAGAGGGCCAGAGGAGGTGTGGGACTCATCATTGTTCCGTTTGCTCCGTTTGATATGGGACTTCCCTTCATTCCTGGACTATATGATGACCGTTTCATCCCTGGCGCCCACCGGTTGGCTGACGCCGTTCACGCCTATGGGACAAAGATAGCTCCTCAATTTCTGGGACAGTATTTCTGGGTGAACAAAGAAAACGGCTCGTTTGAGTTCATCGCTCCTTCGCCAGTATTCAATAGAATGGTTGGTGCTACTCCAAAAGCTCTTGCTGTGGAGGAGATTCATCTGCTTGTCGATGAATATGGGGAAGCAGGGCGGAGAACGCGGGAAGCGGGGTTTGATGCCATTGAGCTGCATCTGGGGATAGGGTACTTACTAAATCGGTTTATCTCTCCCTGCACCAATAACAGGACCGATGAATATGGTGGTATCCTGGAGAACAGAATGCGATTTCCCCTGGAAATCATTGACCGAATACATAAACGAGCTGGCGAGGATTATCCCATCATCTGCCGTGTTTCCGCCGACGAATTTATGAAAGGAGGGCATACCCTTGAAGACTCCAAGAAGGTGGTCTCTATTCTTGAGGCAGCAGGCGTCCAGGCTATGGATGTCGAGGCGGGGTGGCATGAATGCCCTGAGCCTCTTGTGGTGATGTCTGTGCCCCGAGGTGCCTTTGTTTATCTTGCTGAGGAGATTAAAAAGGTGGTCAATGTTCCCGTGGTAGCTGCCTATCGCATTAACAACCCTGAGCTGGCAGAGCAGATTTTAGCTGATGGTAAGGCTGACCTTATTGGTCTGGGCGGGCATTGCTTGCTGACCCTGAATTTCCCAACAAGGCAAGGGAAGGAAGGACTGACGAGATTCGCACCTGCATCGCCTGTTCCAATTGTCTGGATAACCTTCTTACGGGGTATAAAAGTGGAACGGTGTCCCCGGCATTTTGCTCCCTAAATCCCAGGATGGGGAAAGAGGCGGAATACACCATAGAACCTGCCAGGGTTGCTAAGAGGGTGCTCATCGTTGGGGCTGGTTCCGGAGGCATGGAAGCAGCCAGAGTGGCGGCGCTGCGAGGACATCAGGTTACTCTTTGTGAAAAAGGCGAGGAACTTGGCGGTCAGCTCAGGGTGGCTTGCTTGCCTCTTTACAAGGATGAGCTTGGCTGCTTGATCGAAAGTATGGCTAGCCAGGTGAGAAAGGCTGGAGTGGAGGTTAGGCTCAACACTGAGGTTACTCCGGAGGTGGTGGAGAAAGAGAACCCCGATGTGGTAATTGTGGCTACTGGAGCCACGCCGGCTATTCCTGACGTACCCGGTGTGAAACAGGACAATGTAGTTACCGCCGTCGATGTGCTTACCCGGCGCAAGGATGTTGGTGAAACAGCACTCGTCATTGGTGGTGGGATGGTCGGCTGTGAAACAGCGGAGTTCTTAGCTGCACTGGGCAAGGAAGTGACTATCGTGGAGATGCTTCCCCGTATCGGTAGCGATTATGGAGCAACTTATCGGCATGTTGTGCTCAGGAGACTGAGGAAGGCCGGAATCACGATGGAGACCAATGTCATGGTGGAGGAGATAACGGATAGAGGGGTAAAGGCTAAGCGAGATGGCATTCCCAAGTTCTTCCCCGGGGATACTGTGGTCCTCGCCGTAGGATTTAAGCCCAACAAAGAGCTTGGTGAGAAATTAAATGGCAAGGTCCCCGCTCTATATTCCATTGGAGATTGCGTTGAGCCCCGCAGGATAAGGGAGGCTATCGAGGAAGGATTTTGCCTCGGCAGAGAGATGTGACCGTTATTAGCGGGCTCTATTCGCACTAGATTGCTTCGTCGCTAATGCTCCTCGC
>DAOUSX010000006.1 GCA_030627025.1 Dehalococcoidia bacterium | reverse complement strand
TGTCCCTTGCTTTCTCTATCTGGTCGGTTACCTGGAGGAACAAAGCATCGCTGCCGTTTCCATAGCTGGCGACCAATATCTTGTCTCCAGGTTTGGCATCTTCAAGGGCAGCCACAAGCATCACCAGTGGATAACCGGCGCCAGAATCACCCATGATGCGCATCATGGAGTCCTGAACCTGTGAAGGGTCAGCTCCCAGCTTCCTGGCTATGGCTACCGCTGCCCTCTCAAAGTGACAGCCGATAACTATTTTGGCAAAATCCTTGATGTTTAAGTTGTATTTTCCTAATAGTCCCGTGATAGATTCAGTCAATTGCTTCTCATAGCCTTCGTCACGGCGCCACCTATCTTCCCAGGCACGCTCAAACTCATCTGTGTCTGTTCTCCATGAGTCGCTAAAATCATAAGAAAGGGAATAGGAACCTTCTATGCTGGCAATTACATCGGTGTCTCCAATGAGCAGGGAAGCAGCGCTATCCCCGTATAGTTGTTCCTGATAGCCTCCAGCCCTCTCCTTCCGCAAGTCAGAAGCACATACCAGTACACTTTTTGCCGAGCCTGCCTTGATTGCATCGCAGGCAGAAAGAACTGCTCCCGTCCCTGCCTTAGTAGAGTTAGTAAAATCAGCAGTCCTGATATTAGGTTGAAGACTAAGCGCAGTGCCAATTATGCCGGCGTCCTCCCTCTGTTTATATGGCGAGGTGGTGGTGGCGATATACAAACCATCTATCTTCGCCTTATCGATGCCTTTTAAACAATCCCTTGCCGCTGCCACTGCCATGGTTATGCTATCCTCATCGTAGTTGGCAATAGACCTTTCTCCAGGTAATATCGCTGCTGGATTAAGCCACCCCATAGCTTTATAGGCAGTCATGCGGTCCATCCGCTGCCAGGGGATGTAACCTCCGTAAGAAATAATTCCTGCCATGCTATTAACCTCCTTCTTCGATTCGCCCTTTGATAATTTTCGTCAAACGCCGAATTTTACGCTATTACACGGCCAATTGTCAACCATGCATAATTTCATATATTCCTAATTCAAGCATTTTGTTAGCTCACTTTGCCAGGCTAATCTGCTCTCGCAAGTATTGCTTCAACACGCCTAATGCTGCTTCAGCAGCGCTGTTCTTATTTTCCTCCCTGTTTCCGCCAAAGATGTGCTTTTGGCTGAAGCTTTTGCCTTCAGCAGCTAAAGCGACGTAAAAAAGCCCCACAGGTTTCTCTGCAGTGGCGCCTGAAGGTCCGGCAATGCCTGTGTTGGAGATACATATGTCTGTGCCGAAGAGTCTTCTGCCACTCTCAGCCATCTCAATAGCTGTTTGTGGGCTAACAGCTCCATGATTTTCTATGGTTTCCTTTTTCACCCGGAGAACGTTTGCCTTAGCCTCATTACTGTAGGCTATCAAAGAGCCTTTGAAGTAGTCGGAACTGCCTGGAACGTTGGTCAACCTATCGGCTATCTTACCCCCCGTGGCTGATTCGGCTGTGCTTATAGTAAGTGGTTTTCCTGTCCCTGCTTGGTATTCCCTGACTAAGGAGGCGATTTCTGTTTCCAAATTTGCCATTTTCGAAGCAGCTTATTGTAGCAAATTCAGCGAAGAAATTGAGCCTTCCTGTTATAATTTGCTTGATTGGTGGCTGAATTATCTGATGTGATAACTTTTCTGGGCACCGCGGGAGCCAGATTTGTGGTTACACGTCAGTTTCTAGCTTCTGGTGGTGCATGGCTTAGCCTGGGTGATACTCAATTGCTACTTGACCCTGGTCCAGGATGCCTGGTTCAGGCTACCAAAAGGAAGCTCGACCCTTCCAAGTTGAGTGCGATTATTTTGTCTCACAGGCATTTAGACCACTGTGGAGATATCAATATCATGATTGAGGCTATGACCGAAGGTGGGATGAAGAAGAGAGGCATCGTTTTTGCCCCCGCTGATGCCCTGGATCAAGACCCTGTCATCTTATCTTACATACGAAATGAGCCTGAAAAGGTAGAAATTCTAAGGGAAGGGGGACACTACAAAGTCGATGACATTTACTTTGAGACGCCGGTCAGACATCACCATCCTGTGGAGACATACGGCTTTATCTTTCGAACACTACGGCACATCTTTTCCTGGATTACCGACACCAAATATTTTGATGCCCTAGCCCATTACTATGCTGGCGACTTGCTGATTATAAATGTAGTCAGGTTGAATCCTGGGGCTCCTGTTGACCACCTATCTCTTCCTGAAGCAAAGCAAATAATTGAGCAAATAAGGCCTAAAGTAGCGATACTCACTCATTTTGGCATGACGATGTGGAGAGCTAAGCCCTGGGAGTTAGCCCAGAGGTTGGCTGATGAAACGGGGGTTTCGGTGATAGCTGCGCGTGATGGTATGAAGTTTGACCTGGTAAAATTGGAGAAGTGAAGAGCTTCCTGGCAACGGCATATTTTCCCGAAGAGTTCCCCCTTGAGTATCGTCTGCGCTGGAGCGTTTCACTTCCGTGTTCGGGATGGGAACGGGTGGTTCCACCCCGCTCTAGTCACCAGGAAACTCTCCGAACTCAGTATAATACATTTTTGAGTGGTTGTAAAAGCGATGGTTCCTGAGCAGAAGTGGTTTGTGTTTGAACTTGATGTCCTAGATTTGTAAGTCTTTGTTGAGGGTGATTTCTGAAGATTATTGAAGGAGTTCATCGAATTGAAGTGCCCCTGCAATTTATGGTGATGTCTGTATACTTATATCTACTGGAAGGTGATGAGGGCTTAACCTTAGTAGATTGTGGCCCAAATTTGGATGTAACTTATGATTCTTTAAGTAGATATTTAGCTAGTATAAATCGCAAATTTAGCGACATACATTTAATAGTTGTTACCCACTATCACGTAGACCATTACGGATACATTGGCGAGTTGAAGAAACTGACTAATGCCGAGACAGCAATGCATAGGATAGGAGCTGGTCTGTCCGAGGGGTATAGGTCAAATTCTGAAGAGCACATGGATGAGGCTGTTCAACTGGCTACCCAATATGGCATGCCTGGGGAATACACTGAGATAATCAAACCGCTTCTTGGTATATTGCGGCAAATAGTCTCCCCTGCAAGGATAGATAGGAACTTAGAGGACGAGGATGAGATCCCTATGGGCTCTTCAAGATATCTTGTGATTTGGACTCCTGGACACTCTCCCGACCATGTCTGTCTTTACAATCCAGAGAAGAAGGTTCTGCTCTCAGGAGACCACTTATTGCAGGAGATCACCCCTCACATTGGCATTGATGCCTTGAAAGGAATAAATCCCCTGAAGGATTACCTTAAATCTCTGCGGAGAATAAAGGAATATGATATTGCCGTCGCTTTTCCCGGTCACGGTCCGCTAATTAAAGACCCCCAAGGGCGGATAGATGAGATATTACATCATCATGACGAGCGAATGAGGCTAATGAGCGAAGCTGTTGCTGGGAGTCCAAAGACTGCCTATGAGGTATCGCTCAAGATTTGGGGAGAGGAACTACCCATATTCGAGAAGCCCCTCGCCCTTGCGGAAACAGTGCAACATCTTGAGCTGTTGGTAGAGGAGGGGGGGCTCCAAAAGATTCTGCGTAATTCAATCGTTTACTTTAAAAAATAGGGTTGGCGTTAAATCCTTTTTATAAGAAAAATCTTAGAAACCCTTTGTTATGCTTTTTCTTGAGAAAAATAGTGTAAAGTTTTTTGCGGCGCGGGAGTAATGTAGTGTGAGCTAACATGTAAATATAAGGTTAGTCCAAAAGCGAAAAGGAGGTGTTTTATGTATTTCGATATTGATTCAGGAATCAGAGAAAACGAAGAGTTGACGATGTTAAGAGAGCAGACCCATAAATTTGCCGCGGAGGTAATGAGACCTGCTGCGAAGGAACTTGATCAAATGGAGCCGAGGAAAGTGGCGCAAAAAGATTCACCCTATTTTGATGTAATGAAGCAGATGAAAAAGATGGGCTATCACAGGATGCAAATACTTAAGGAATACGGGGGCCTGGAATTGACTCCGGATGTAATACACATAGTAAACGAAGAGCTTGGTTGGGGGAGTGTGGGGTTAACAACGGCGATAGGTGTAGATTCTCTACCACCGGCAATGGCGTCTCTAGCAGGTTCGCCTCAGTTGATAGAAGAGGTGGTGCGTCCTTGGATGGAGGACACAGAGGGTAAATATCATGGCTGTTGGCCTGTGATGGAGGAAGCGCATGGCTCAGATTATGTAATCGGGATGAGCTATCCTCATCCCGAGGAATTTGGCAGCAAAGGCTTTGTTACTGCTGATCCGGATGGAGATGGCTGGGTTATCAATGGTGCAAAGTCCTACTGGACATCTTCTGCCCCATGTGCCAACTATGCCTTCCTTATTGTGAATCTCCCTCCTCACAGAAGTATTGCTGATGTGGGCGGATGCATAGTTCCACTGACCTTACCGGGCGTAACTCAGGGTGCGCCAATAGATAAACATGGCTTGAGGGATGACCCACAAGGGGAGCTTGCCTTTGATAATGTCAAAATTCCTGCGCATTACATGCTCCTTGCTGAACCTGTTTTCGGGCGCTTCGCTACTAAAGTAATTATCAGCTCGACGAGCTGTGGCATGGCCTGCATGTTCACCGGACTGGCGCGAGCTGCATTCGAGGAGGCTTTAAAGTATACCAGGGATAGAGTGCAGGGAGGGAAGCCTCTAATTGAGCACGATGTGACGAAGCTAAGACTTTCTGACATGTTTTTGAAAGTTGAAACTGCGAGGTATTACACAAGGGTGGTGTTGAGACATGTTTCGGAACGCAGTAGAGCTTTAACTTTTGATCAATCAACAGCGCACGCTCTTACAGCACAGGTTTACGCTACTAATGTAGCGTATCAGGTAGCACATGAATCCCGGCAACTTCATGGTGCAAATGGGCTTACCAAAGACTATCTCATTGAAAAGCTTTATAGAGATGCGACGGCTGGATTGATGGAGGATGGAGCTAACGAAGCGCTGTCCCTCGAAGCTGCGTATGCCCTTCTTGAAGAGGGAAGATATACTACGGAATAGGGGGGATGGAGTGGTGAGAATACCGCCAAACAGGGGAATAAAAAATATTGTTGAAGGAGGTAAATATGGCAGTAGTGTTTGGCTCAATGGAATGGTATGAACAGGTAAAGGAGTTAGCGGAGAAGGCGAGGATTTGAAAAAAGCAGCGGCAGATTGGGAAGGAGCTATTCGCTGCGTGATTACTATGGATGAGGAAATTTTGAAGGACTATGCTAAGGAAGAAAACGTAAAAGGATTTTTGAGCATGGTAGGCATGATGAAGCACATGGCTGCAATGAATGCGCTGACAAAGCTGTATAGCCAGATTGAGCTTGTGTAGGCAAAGGGGAAGTCAACCAAAATAGTCCACTGCTTTGTCTGGAAAGGAGGTGAAGGTCGAGGAGGTGTAGTTACGGTATTAAACAAAATTTAGAAAGGATGGGTCAGGATTAGGAGAAACATGAAAGTATCCTTGGACAAGGTCAAACGGAAATCTGACACTTTAGGTTAACAAAGAAAAGGAGGTGTACTATGGGTTTTGTCAAATCATTGGAATGGATCACTGAGAATTATCCGGAGGCCGCGGAGTTCTATGATGCGGAAGTGCTGACAATTTACTTTGAAACCAAGCCTGAAGTTGTAGAGCGATTGCTTCCTCCGCCGCTTGAACCGTTTGAAATACCTATCGGCTTTGTTTTCGTCGCCAATTATCCTAGAACCAGTTTTGGCGTGTCATACCTGGAGAGCGCGCTCTTCTTACAGGCCAGATATAATGGCGAAGAGGGATCCTATTGCCTTGCGATGCCAGTTACGGACGACATGGCCTTAATTCTCGGCCGCGAAACCTTTGGCTACCCCAAGAAAATCGGGGGAATCCATCTCAAGCGCAATGGAATTGAGGTAGAAGGTTGGACGGAGCGCCGGGGGGTGCGTTTCCTAACCGTCCATGCAAAGCTCACCAGCAAATGGAACGATGAGAGCGCTCAGAAAGTGTTTGCCGAGAGGTTTAAGGACAAAATTGATCTCGTTGTCTATAATTTCAAATATTTTCCAGCACCCACCGGGATTGCTGGTGGGGCTGGCTTCGACTACAATCCGCGTCTCATCAGGGAAGTGATACAATTGCGCCCTAACAATGTGGAGATGGGTGAAGCTGAACTTGTGCTCCAGTCTTCAGATCATGACCCATGGGGTGACGTAGATGTTGTCCGAGTGCTGGGCGCGTCATACAGCATAGGTAACAACACCATGCTGCCTGGCAGTGTTGTAGCCGAAGTCGACCAGAATGAATTCGCACCGTATGCATTCATGAAGGTAGACAAGTTACGATGATTTGTAGCTAAGTACATTAGCAAAATTATTGGTAGCGTCATGATTTTACGGCTTCGCTATTGTTCTAGCCAGAATGTGGAAGAGGTCACTCTCAGCAATAGGGGTAAGGTCTGGTCCTATACCGTCGTGTATGAGGGCTACCGCAATTTAGTAGGATTGACTCCGCCTTATGCTGCCGCTTTCATAGAGTTACCCGAGGGTGCATACGTTCATAGCGCCATAGTCGGATGCAATCCAGAGGAGGTGAAAGTTGGCATGGATGTCGAACTGGATTTTCTGGATATTGGCAAACAGCAGGTAGTATACGTATTCAAACCTGTCTCAGGATGAAAAAGGAGGGACTTTTATGAAGGTTTTAGTTACCGGCATTTCTGGTTATTTAGCTTCCGTTGTTACTCCTTGCCTTCTCGGAGATGATGAAGTTGAGGAAGTTCGTGGTGTTGACCTCAAATATCCCCAGAACATAGACACAACAAACTCAAAACTAGTGTTCATTAAAAAAGATGTCAGAGTCCCCGATATCGTAGATTCCTTTTCAGGAATTGATGTGTTATTCCATTTTGCCTTTATTGTAAACCCTGATATTCCTTACAAGGAGGTAGATTCAATAAATATTGAGGGCTCAAAGAATATCTTTAATGCCGCGGCAAAGGCAGGTGTTAAACATATCCTGTACACCAGTTCAATTGCGGCCTACGGGGCCGACCCAACACATAAATTACCCTTAGAGGAGGATTCCCCTCTTAAACCAAATGAGGATTGGTATTACTCTAGAGCAAAAGGTGCTGTTGAAAGATTTCTAAACGAATTTGAACAAGAATACCCCGACATAAAAATAACCAGATTCAGGCCGGCAATATTTTTAGGTCCAAATATCGATAATCCATTTAGCACTCTTTTGAAATCTCGTCGCATCGTGGACACCGGTTATGATGCTAAAATTGAATGGGTGTGGGATCAGGATGTTGCCGATGCAATATATCTTGCTTTTAAAAAGGGGAAAGCTGGTATTTACAACTTAGGTGGTGAAAATCCCTTGACTTGGAAAGAAATTGCTGAAGTTACCGGTAAAAGAACCATAAAATTACCAGGTGGTTTGGTGCTCTTAATGGCGAAATTGCTTAGCAAATTGGGCATCGTGAATAAGGGAATGGTTGAATGGCTTGATAAACCAATTAAATATCCTATATTGGTGGATTCTTCGAAAGCTAGAAAGGAGCTCGGTTGGCAACCGAAATATGACTCCGCTGGTGCTATTAAGGCTTTCCTCGGGCTCTAAATAAAGAGGATATTACTTAGGGTGGTGAAAATGGCTCGTAAGGTAGTGGTTCTGGGTGTGGCAGTGCCTAAATTTGTCAGGGAGACTACCAAAAACGTGATGATATTTAAAATGTAACAGGGGGAATCATTCCACTGGAGGCAGAGACGGATGGGCAAACAACATCTAACCGCTGAGTATTTCGTCGGCACCAGTGGCTGGCACTATGACCACTGGCGTGGGCTTTATTATCCTGAAGGATTGGCGAGGCCAAAGTGGTTGCAATTTTATGGTAAACAGTTTAACACCGTTGAGCTCAACAACAGTTTCTATCACTTGCCTACCGAGAAAGCTTTTGTCACCTGGCGAGAGTCAGCACCTGAGAACTTTGTTTTTGCGGTCAAGGTAAGCCGATTCATCACTCATATAAAGAAGCTGAGGAATATTGGCTCTGCGTTGGACAATTTCCTGTCACGAGCTTGCTTGCTTCAAGATAAACTAGGTCCTCTGTTATACCAGCTGCCGCCTAATATGAAACGCAATGACATGGTGCTGGAGAATTTCTTATCCAGTTTACCTCAAGAATATCGGCATGTATTTGAATTCCGCCATGAGTCCTGGATTGATGACGCTGTTTTTGAAACTCTAAGGCGATACAAAGTTGGTCTGTGTGTTTTCGATATGCCTGGTTTCACCTGTCCGCCGGTGGCTACTAGCGATTTTGCCTACATTCGATTTCATGGCAGTGGCGGCATGTATTCAAGCTGCTATTCCAATGAGGAGCTTTCCCAATGGGCTAAAAAAATTGCTAAATTGGCCAGGGGAGTGAAAACTGTTTATATCTACTTCAATAACGATGCTGAAGCCTTCGCTGTAAAAAACGCCTTGACCTTGGCAGGTTACCTGGAGCATTAGCTAGCGATCAAGGCACCCTTTTTAAGGTCTTAGGCTTATAAATATTCCTTGATGTTCCTGGCTAAAGCAGGTGTTATGCCTTTCGTTTTACCGAGCTCTTCTGCTGAGGCTTCCTTGATGCCCTTGACTGACTTAAATCTTGTTAACAAAGCCTTTTTTCGCTTTGGTCCGATGCCGGGGATATCGTCTAACACTGAGGTAATGCCTTTCCTGCTTCGTAACTTCCGATGATAGGTTATAGCGAAGCGATGTGCCTCGTCCCTCGCTCTTTGAAGCGTGTGCAGAGCGGAAGAATCCTTAGGAATATCAACTGGTTCTGCCCTGCCTGGTGTGAAGACATCTTCATTTTCCTTAGCTATACTGGCGACCGGCACAGAATCCATTCCTAATTCTTCTATGGCGTTGACTGCAGCGCCAAGCTGTCCTTTACCGCCATCGATGAGAATGAGGTCTGGGCTAATTGCCCAGTTATCTTTCTGTGAAGTTGTTTCGTTAAGTTCCCTTGCACTGAGAGCTCTTGCAAATCTCCGTGTCAATACTTCCTGGATCATGGCGTAGTCATCAGCACTGGTTATTGTTTTGATCTTGAAACGACGGTAATGAGCTGGCTTGGGTATCCCTTTCTCCAGAACAATCATGCTTCCTACGGCTAACGCCCCTTGAATGTTGGAAATATCGTAGCATTCTATCCGCAACGGCATTCGGGGCAGACGAAGTTTGTCCTTGAGCTGTTGTAACCCCGAAGTTATAGCTTCTAAATTCATTTCCTTAGCTTTGGCTAGCTGCAAGCCTTTGTTGGCATTGTCAATTGCCATATTCATTAATTGTCTCTTTGCTCCCCGCTTCGGCACTTGAAGGCTTATGTTGCCTCCTCTTTGTGCGTTGAGCCATTCAGCAAGTGTTGGAAGTTCATTCACTGGGTGTTGAAGCAATATTGTAGGTGGAATATATGATGCCGAGGCGTAATATTGCTTTACGAAGCTGGTAATTATTTCATTTGGTGTCTCACCATGGACATTTTCCATGATGAAATGGTCGCGCCCAACAAGCCTATTGTTGCGGATGAAGAATATCTGCACGCAAGCCTGCCCCTCGTTTTGTGCTAAAGCGATGATGTCCTGTTCCCCTTTTAAAATGACGGCAATTTTCTGTGCCTCGATTACCTTCTGTATTGCCGTGATTTGATCGCGAAGCAAAGCTGCCTTTTCAAACTGGAGGTGGTGGGATGCATCCAGCATTCTTTGATTTAATTGGCGAAGGACTAGCTCCTGCCTGCCTTCTAGAAATTGAATAACTTGATTTATCATCTCATGGTATTCCTCTTTGGTTACAGCGCCAATACATGGTCCAAGGCATCGGTGAATATAGTATTCGAGGCAAGGCTTTTTGTCTCTGCCGGTAATGGTTTTAGTGCAGGAGCGAAACGGGAAAATTTTCTTTATCAATCTCAATGTTTTGCGAATGGAACCAGCACTGGCGAAAGGGCCGAAGTATCTAGCACCATCTTTCTGAAAACGGCGAGTAACATAAACTCCAGGCCAATCTTCAGTGACATTTATTTTAAGATAGGGGAAAGTTTTATCGTCTTTTAGGCGAACATTGTAGCGTGGGCGATGCCTTTTTATCAGGCTGCATTCTAATATTAAAGCTTCCTGCTCAGAATTGGTAACTATAAAATCAATGTCGCTTACGTTTGACATTAATCGCTGAATTTTTTGGAGAAGATTTTTATGTTCTGTAAAATAACTTTTTACCCGATTGCTGAGGTTGGCAGCCTTGCCTACGTAGAGCACGTCCCCTTGCTCATTCTTGAACCAATATACTCCAGGATTTGCGGGAAGAGTTTTCAGTTGTAGCACCAATTTTGCTGATGTCATAGCTGAATATTGTAACAACAGGGATTACCACCCGCAAAAAATGTGATAAAATGAGGTAAATGAGAAAAGACGTTGGCACTTTCCTAGAATACCTCGCTGACAGTAAAGGTTGTTCACAGAATACTCTGGCTGCTTATTCTAATGATTTAAACCAATTGATGACATTCATTGAGACAAATAAAGGTGAGGGTGTTATTGAGTCAAACGATGAGCTACTGAAAGACTATCTATTTAACCTCAGGGACAGAAAGTATTCTTCAGCCACGGTAGCTCGGAAAATAGCCTCAGCGAAGTCATTCTTCAAGTTCATGGTCGACGTGGGCAAATCGAAGAGCAATCCGGCGAAAGGTTTGCTATCTCCCAGGGTTAGGAGGCGTTCACCATCTATCTTGTCTCCCTCCGAGTTTCGCCGTTTGTTGGCGGAGTCAGCGAAGCTATCCACTCCAGAGGCCAAAAGAGATAAGGTGATGTTAGAATTACTTTATGCTACAGGCTTGCGGGTAAGTGAGTTAGTATCGCTGGATACCAGGGACATTAATTTGGAGCAGCGTTATCTTTATTGCGCTCATGGTAATTCAAAGAGGCGGGCTCCGTTTGACTCTTATATCGCCAAGCTATTGCGAGACTTTATCAATGGTGCCAGGTTTGAGCTCCTGTATGATGAGAGGGAGAAAGCGCTATTTTTGAATCGGCTTGGCAAGAGACTCACCCGGCAGGGATTCTGGGAAATTGTTAAGAATTATGCCTTTAAAGCTGGGCTTGGTGGTAAAGTTACCCCACGGATCCTGCGCCATAGTTTTGCGGCATATAAATTACAAACTGGTGCTGAGCTTCGAGATGTGCAGCAACTCTTAGGACATGTTTATATCTCAAGCACCAAGGTTTATGAGCAAATAAGTCCCACATTAAGGTAAAAGGTATGCCCAAAAAATCACACCGTAGCAAGGCAAAGCATCGTGCCAAATCGGCGAGAATAGCCAGAGAGAGAAGTTCGCAACAGGTTGTCTCAACCATTGCTGAGTCGGGTGCCTTAGCTAGAAAGAAAGTTCCTGAAGGCCAAGTTTCTGTTGCTCGCTATCAATATCTAATGCCCGAGCTACGGCGTATTGGCATCCTCGGTGGCTTGATGATTTTAATTCTCATAACGTTATCTTTTATCCTTGGTTGATTTGAAAGTAACCTGTGGTGGATTTGAGCCTTGCTCGGGACAATTTAATTGCCAAACTCCGCTTGGAGATTTCTGATAAGCGTGTGCTTGAAGCTATGCGGCGTGTTCCGCGCGAAACTTTCGTGCCTGAAGATCAGTATTATGCCGCCTACGAAGATAGGCCATTGAGCATTGGCTTTGGGCAAACTATCTCCCAACCTTATATTGTGGCTTTAATGGTGCAGGCTTTAGAGCTTAAAGGTGGGGATAAAGTCTTGGAGCTGGGTGCCGGAAGTGGCTATGAAGCAGCCATATTAGCCGAGTTAGCCAGGGAGGTTGTCACTGTAGAGCGCATATCTGAATTAGTAGAAGGAGCTAAACGTCCTTTGGAAAAGCTTGGTTACTCTAACGTCAAGGTTCACCTTGCCAGCAGGGAGTTAGGTTGGTCTGATGAGGCACCCTATGATGCTATTATAGTTTCCGCTGGTGCCCCCACTATTCCCCAGATCCTTTTGAATCAACTATCTTTTGGTGGACGGTTGGTGATCCCGGTGGGTTCCCGCTGGCAGCAGGACTTGCTGAAGGTTACTAAAAGGCGGAAGGGGAATACGGTGGAAAATTTAGGTGGATGCTATTTTGTGCCACTCATTGGTGAAGGTGCTTGGGAGGAATAAAGCAAATAAGGAGGTGGAAATGGAGGTATTTGAAGCAATAAAAACGAGACGTAGTATTCGTCATTACAAATCTGAGGCTATTGCTGAAGAAAAGCTTAATGCTGTTTTGGAGGCTGCCCGTTGGGCACCCTCTTGGGCAAATACTCAATGCTGGAGGTTTATAGTAGTTCGAAATAATGACACGAAAGCCAGGTTAGCTGATGCTCTTACACCCTGGAATCCAGCTCACGAAGCTATCAAAGAGGCGCCCATAGTTATCGTGGTTTGTGCTGAGCAAGGCAAATCTGGTTTTTATAAAGATGCGCCAGTCACTGATAAAGGTGATTGGTGTATGTTCGATGTAGCGCTGGCAACGCAAAACCTTGCCTTGGTAGCTCATTCTCTAGGCTTGGGCACTGTGCATGTTGGTGCCTTTGATGCTCAAAAGGTGGCGCAGATTCTAAACGTACCCCAAGGTGTAGCAGTGGTGGAAGTGCTTCCTTTAGGGCACCCAGCTAAGGAAGCCAAGACACCGAAAAGAAAGGAACTTTCTGAACTGGTATTCCGTGAAAATTATGGGCAAAGATAGAATGCCCTCAAGGGAATTCGAATCCCTGTCTTCAGCTTGAAAGGCTGACGTCCTAGTCCCCTAGACGATGAGGGCAAGCAACAGTATTCTAGGGATAAATAGCCGAGGTTTCAAGACCAGCGGACTGTGGTAAATCGAACATTAAATTCATATTTTGAACTGCCTGCCCTGCCCCTCCCTTTATTAAATTGTCTAGGCAGCTAATGACGATAAGCCTATTTGTCCTTAAATCAATGGTGGGATAAATGATGCACAAGTTGGTTCCTGTGGTATATTTGGTTTGGGGAGGATTATCTGCTATCTGAACAAAGGGAGCATTTTTGTAGAAATCACGATAAAGCTGTTGTAGTTCCTTTTTGAGCAAATTACTATCCTTCAATGAAGCATAGCATGTGGTTAATATGCCGCGGGTCATCGGGACTAAGTGAGGCACAAAAGTCGCTGATAAGGCAAGCTCTGGGTTTAATGCTCTTAGTTCTTGTTCAATCTCAGGTAGGTGGCGGTGTCCTTCAACAGAATAGGCGGAGGCGTTTTCATTGGTTTCAGCGTAATGGCTGGCTAAGGTCAAGGTTCTGCCAGCGCCAGATACCCCCGATTTACTGTCAATTATTACTTCAGGTGAGATGATGGCTGCTTTGACTACCGGTGCTAATGCCAGGATAGCGCCAACGCTGTAACAACCAGGATTGGCTATCAGGCGTGCTGAAGCTATCTCCTTTTCATGAATTTCGGACAATCCGTAAATTGCTTCCTGCAACAAATCGGGAAATGGGTGGGTAAAGCCATACCATTTTGGGTATTCATTGGCATCTTTTAACCTGAAGTCAGCACTGGCATCGATGACCTTGATGTTTTGTGTCAGCAAAGAAGGCACTACATCCACGCTTGATTTATGGGGCATTGCCGAGAAGGCAACATCTATATCGCTATCTACATCGATTTTTATTAACTGGTCTATATTGCCTAAGTGCGGGAAAACCTCGCCCAGCTTTTGTCCTGCAGCACTTCTTCCTGTAATAGATTTAAGTTCTACTTCGGGATGGTGATGAAGCAGGCGAACTAGTTCGATGCCAACATACCCGGTAACATTTATTATGCCAGCTTTTATTTTTGACACTGAAAGCTATTATACTATGTAATATTTGATTAAGTGAAACAAT
>DAOUSX010000092.1 GCA_030627025.1 Dehalococcoidia bacterium | reverse complement strand
CGGATGTCAATCCTTGACATGATAGGTCCATCTGATACAATCAAACAGATGGTGCAGAAACGAAAAATCATTGAGTTAGCGATACTGGCCGCTATCCTCTGCTTCGCCTTCTACATGGCTTATATCCCCCATCTCGACTACCCTTACCCCATCCACATTGATGAATGGTACCACTATGGGATGAGCCAGGCCCTCCTCGAAGAAGGGGACTTAGGCTTTGTGGAGCCATTTTTCGGCGAAAGAACTGTTGAAGATCACCCTGAGGTGGGATACCACCTTTTCTTAAGCCAGATCAGGCTCTTCACTGGTCTTTCCTGGCTTGACATCTTCCGCTTCCTTCCCGCCTTTATCTTTGTCTTCACCGCCTTTACAGCCTACATTTTCGGCCGGCGGAGCAATTTTGGCCTGGAGGCTGCCTTTTTTGTTGCCTTGATACCCACAACCTTGCGTATCCTTGGTCCCTCTTTCCTTGTGCCTGTTGCTCTGGGTATTTCCTTGCTCCCTTTGATCCTTTTCCCCCTGCACTACTTCAATATAGGGGTAATTAAGGCCTTTCTACTTCTTCTGCTCCTTTCCTTCATCTTCCTGATGCACCCGCCCACAGGGGCAGCCGCCTGTTTGATAACAGGCATATACGCAGTTATGTTAGTACTGGGCAGGAGGAGAGGGAGGGGTTGGTGGCTCTCGCCGGCTCTAATCCTAGCTGCTATGTCGTTATCCTGGCTCACCATTATGCTGAGGTATTCCCCTTCAGTTGCTGAATCGATGATGACAAGAAGCCATTTCTTGCCCCTGGTCTATGATGCTTTTGAGAAATTCGGCTACCTTCCTCTAGCCCTCTTCGTATTGGGCATCTTGCTCCTCACCCTGAGGTGGAAAGCTAGAGATTGGTCACTGGTGCTTTCCAGTGCAGCCTTCGTAGGCATCCTATTTCTTTTCGTCCGGGTTCATGTGGGGGTACCGATAATGTATGACCGAGGCTGGATGTATTTCTTCCTCATGGCGGGGATAATCGCTGCTTTCGCTACCATGGAAATTTACCAGCGATGCCGCAAATACCTCAGCCCCCATATACGAAAAGCGCCATCCCTGGCTTTGTCTCTGGTGCTGATTTTGATGGTGACTTCAGCTTTTCAGGGGATACGGAATCGCCTTGAGGAACCCTACTACCATATAATCGGCGATGGAGTATATACTGACCTCCTCTGGATCCGTGAAAACTTGGACGATAGCTACCAGCGCGCTGTGGTAGCCCCTCAAATGGCAATAGCCTTTACACCCCTCACCGGCAAGTTCATCTATGCCAGTAGTGCCGCCACTCAAATAAGGCCAGCGAGGGTGGCAGAGGTTTGGGAGGTCTTCGCCGATGGGGTCAGCAATACAGAATGGCTGAGGGAGAAGAACATAGACATTGTTTATATCTGGGGGCCGGTAGACAATCCCGATCTGGAAAAAGTGGCTGAGCATGTATATATCCTGAGAAGGTGAAGCTGTTACCATGCGGTTACAAGAATAGTCAGAGGTGGTAGGGCTTTATAATGCAGCTCTTCCCTTGGCGGCGTTCATTTCCATGCTGCTGACAGCAATGCTACTCATTTATATGTCTATCACTTCAGCGCTATACTCTCAAGCCCTTGTTTTCGATACTATTCGTGTTCCCTGAAACGTTTTAAATTTTTGCGTTTGCCCCTTGCATGAACACAAGTTTTGCACTATAATCTTACTACAATTGCAGTGTAATGGAAAACAAGGTCACTCTCAAGATACCTAGAGAGCTTTACCAAAGGCTGAGCCAAATGATCGTAGGTACTGGCTTTTCCAGTGTCACCGAATTCATTGTCTTCGTGATGCGAACTCTGGCTTCGGGTGGGGAAATAAAGCGGGAGAATAGGCTAACAGCAGAGGAAGTAAGGGCGATAAGGGAAAGGTTAAGGAGACTCGGTTACTTGAAGGAGGAAGAATGAAAAAGGAACAGGAAAGCAGAGCCGTGCTCTTACTCGCTGGGCTTTATGGCAGGATAGAGGAAAGGATAAAGGTGTAGGGTTTGGACTTCCCACAAATGAGAGGGAATGGCAGGAGGAGCTTGAGAGAGTTACTGAGAAGACGAAGGAGCTTTTATCCCAGAAGCCCGACCTTCTTATCTCCGTCTACACCCTTCTTGACCGCATCCAGCACTTCCACTGGGGGGAGGATTGCGTCCTAGAGTGGTATGGAAAGCTGGACGGCAAAATAGGGGAACTCCTCTTTGACACTGGCTTCCTGGAGGAGAAGCAGAACAAGCTTATCGTCATCTCTGACCATGGCTTTTGCTCCTTCGGCGAAGCCAAAATCCAGACGCTCCCCTTAAAGTCAGAGCGGGGAGAACTTAAGGGAGATCATCACGAGAACGCCCTCCTCATAACCGTAAACCTCGATTACGAGATAGAAAGGCCCCAAGATGTATTCTCCGCGCTGAAGAAGGAATTCGAGATAGAATGAATTAGAAAAAGGATCAGCAACTCGAACCATCGATCTCGGACTGGGGGCTGAAGACTAACGACTAATGACCAGCTTGGATGAATCCCTCGTAAAAATAACCAAAGGTGCTGGGATAGCTTTTCTCGGTTCTCTAATTGGTTTGTTTTTGGGCTTCATCGGCAGGATCATGGTTGCCAGGTATGGAACAGAAAGCGACTATGGGGTTTTCTCTCTCGCCTTCGTGATACTTAGCATTTGTGCGGTAATTGCTACCTTGGGTTTAGAGCAAGGAACTACCCGAAGCATCGCCTATGCCAGAGGAAAAAACGAGGTTGAAAAAGTTCAAAAGCTCATCCTTCCCTCCATCCAGTTTGGACTTCTAGCAAGCGTCTCCTTAAGCATTGTTGTTTTCTTCACCTCGGATATTATTGCCACCAAAATCTTCCATGATGCTGCTCTTGGTTTCCCTCTCAAGATATTTGCTCTAGGAATACCATTTTTCACCCTTATAAATGTTTTTGTATCTCTATTTCGAGGATTTGATAACGTAAAACCGAAGGTCTACTTCCAAGATATTCTAAGAAATTTGCTTTTCCCCCTACTTCTTCTACCCCTTATCTTCCTTCATCTACCCTTTGATGGGGTATTTTATGCCCTCCTGGCTTCCTTGGTAATACCCTGCATTGCCCTCATAATATATGCCACTAAGCGGCTGCCTTCCCCAATACGATTTACCACTAAGGCACTTGCCAATCCTATAGCCAAGGAGCTTTTATTCTTCTCGCTCCCCTTACTCGGGATAGTTATGCTTCAGATGATAATAGCCTGGACAGATACCTTAATGCTGGGCGGTTTGAGGAGTTCAGCAGAGGTAGGGTTATATAACGCAGCTCATCCTTTAGCCCAGTTTATCTCAGAGCCTTTAAGTGCAATGCTACTGATTTACATGCCGGTTGCCGCTGGATTATACGCTCAAGGTTCAACGCACGAGATAAGGAAGAACTTCTCCATTTTAACTAAGTGGCTCTGCTCAGCTACTTTGCCGTTCTTTCTCATTCTGTTCCTATTCCCTGAAATTGTGATTAGTTCCCTATTTGGCATTAATTATACTCCGGCAACAAATACTCTCCGCATTTTGTCCCTTGGGTTTATGATCAACAACCTGCTTGGCCCTAATGGTGCCACATTAATTGCTGTGGGAAAGTCTCAGTTCATGATGTGGGCTACTTTGGCTACAGCGGTTCTGAATGTCGGGCTGAACATCGCTTTAATCCCACCTCTTGGGATCGAAGGAGCAGCCATTGCTTCTGTAGCTGCTATAATCTCTATCAATCTCATAAGGTGCTGGAAGCTCTACTCACTCAGTGGTGCTCAGCCCTTGAGCAAGAACCTGATAAAGCCGACACTTGTCTCATTGGCGTTAGTATTCGTCATCCAATTTATCCTCAGCAAGTTTGTCACGGCTACTTGGTGGATGTTGCCCCTGCTCCTTATCTTCTATTACGGGGTATACGGTTTGGCTATCCTGCTTACCAAGAGCTTTGATAAAGAGGACATTTCTATGCTTCTGATGATAGAAAAGAGAGTCGGGGTGGATTTATCTTCTATAAAGAAGATTTTGCGAAGATTTCTATAACTTGCCTAATTCCTTAAGTCTTGTTATTCTATTCTTAACCTTTCCCTTTTCCACCTCGACTTCCTGATATTTTACCTTTCTCTGTGCTGGCTCGCTCTCTTCCCTGAAAATCTCCTTGAGCACTCTGCCGTCCATATCATCGGGCACCGGCAGCCCAAGTATGTGCAGGATTGTAGGAGCTATGTCATAGATTTTGGCACCTTGTATTTCAGTACTCTCCTTAATACTCGGTCCATAGGCAATAAGAATGCCATCTTTTTTATGTATCCCACTGTGAACCGGATTAGACGGCGGTTTTTGGAACGGGTTTTTGCCAAAACCAAAGTGAATGCTACACTCGCCATCCTCTATCTCAAATAAGATGTCAGGTGCCAAATCCACATATTGCCCGGTGTATAGTTCATAAGGTGAATAAACCTTAGGTTGGACACCCAAATTGTCACAAACCTCTTGAAGCTTCCCCACTATTTCACTTTTGAGAGACTGAAAATCATCGGGACTATTCACAAGTAAGGTTGCATGGCGATTTATACAAATTTTGCCTACCAAAGAAGCATTAACTGGGGAGAAAGCTAAGCTCCTTACAAAATCTATTTCGGAAGTGGCTGATATCTTGGGCACTCTTCCCAGATTGGTTGCTTTAATTAATTTCCTGTGCAAGCGTGGAGATATTCTCCTTATCAATCTAGCTATAGCTTCTTGCATTCGGCGTGCTCTAATTATTCCTTCCCTTTTGAAGAGATATCCTTCCTGTTCCAGCCAAGAGTTGGTATAGAAATCACTCCGATGGGCACCAAAGCCGTGGTCTGAAACGATAACAACGTTTGCATTCTGGGGAAGTCTCTCTATTATTGAACCTAGGATTTTGTCTATTCTCTCCCAAACTTTGATAAACATGGGCCTATACTTTTTGGCCTGGTCTTCTCGATAGTAAGGATGGGAAGCATCAATATATCTCCACATATAGTGCTGGGCGAAGTCACTTGCTGAGATTACAAAAGTCAATACCTCCAAATCCTCTTCCAACAAAAGCTGCAAGGTTCTCTCATTTATATCTAATAATTCAAATACATCTCTAAGGAATAGCAATGGGTTCCCAGAATATTTAGCCTCGTGCCAGAGCACATCTATTCGATAATTGCCCCACTTTTTAATTAGACGCTGCTTGAAACCTTTTGGATGGGAAATCTCATCCTGAGGATTACTCCCCAATCCGGAAACCATCACCCCATTGATTTCATAGGGTGGATATAAGAAGGGATAATTTATTACCCCAACCTTCAACCCGGCATTGCTCACATAATCCCAATATGGTTTTGCTCTTCTTATGTCAAGGGAGCTTATTGTCCTCATTTCAAAGCCATCTTTGCCAACGCGGATTAGAGAATCGAAAATTCCAGTTTTCCCTGGATTCTTCCCACTAGCCATAGCTGCCCAGGCAGGGCCGGTAACTGGTGGGAAGGTACTTTCCAGCG